>JAIRQQ010000026.1 GCA_031256395.1 Nitrososphaerota archaeon | reverse complement strand
AAACAATGGATTGATGGACCAAGATGGTAAGAAAAGCACGAATACGCCTCACAAGCACTGATTACGTGAAGCTTGAAGAGGTTTGCGGGGAATTACGTAGCATCGCTCATAAGACGGGCGTAAAAATGAACGGTCCAGTACCGTTGCCAACAAAACGCCTCCGTGTGCCTGTTCTTAAGGGCCCCTCAGGTGAAGGTACCGCAACATGGGATAGATGGGAGATGCGTATCCACAAGCGCCTCATCGATATTGACTCTGAAGAACGCGTTATGCGCCGCATTATGCGTATCCGCGTGCCTGAAGAAGTACACGTAACAATCGAACTTATCTAACCCTTTTAATTTTATTTAGTCTCTTTTTCTTTAGCGTACACCTTAAATTCTATTGCTATATTTTCAGCTTGAGGTAAAACACTTGAAAGAATGGCAATGCATAGTCGTGGGACACCACAACCACGTCGCTAAAACAATCACAGAATGGGAAGCCCAAGGCTGGAAACTACACACCTACAACACCGCCGGCATGGGCGGCACATGGAACTATACCGTAAACCACTATCTACTCTTTGTCAGAGGCGAATAGTTGCCTCAAATAAAAAACACAAACCCAATAAATGCCATTATACTGATTGCTGGGATAAATGCTAACGCCCATACTTTTTTGTCTAACGTAAAGATTTTATTACCGTCCAAGGGTCCAAAGGGAATCAAATTTAAGACTGCCATAAACGAGTTAAAGAACGCTGAGTAGACAAGCATTCCTGAATAGGCGTTGATGGGTAATCCAAACACTAACCCCAGAAACACCACCGCAAAAATCATATTTGTTATGACCCCTGCAATAGCAATCTTTATCATGTTCTTAGCTGAGGGTGCATGGCCTCCAATCATCATAGCACCTGGAGCAATAAATTTAAACGGTATAAATACTGAAATAAATGTAATAATTGCACCAAACTTTGTTAATCTAAACTCTGCCCACATGCCTGCTTTTTGTGCCATAACTTTGTGTGCTATCTCATGCACAAGAAAAGACATAGTCATAATCACAGCAAACACGCCTATCACTTCCCATGCCCACAGAGGCGGCCAAAAACTATACATATCTGTAGATAAACCGATGCCTATCGATAAACCGATGCCAATAACAAGCGCTATGGCGATACCTAAATGTTTGACTTCTTTGGGGCTCCAGCGTATGCGCTGTTGACGCTTGTAGTTGTCTTGGCCATAGACATAGCTGTAATTGTAAGAGCCATCATTTTGCTGAATTACCGTGCGTTGCTGTGTTTGAGCCCTAGCATTGTTAATCCCAATACAGCCATGGTTCTCTGGTAGCCTGTGATGACTACAAAATTGCCCACCGCAGAACGGACAGCGAAACGGCATCACCGTTTCTGTAGTGCACTTTTGGCATTGCATAATCTGACGCCTGCCCATCATAACGTTATGCCTTCTTATATTTTTACGCCAAAATCCCCCAATTAACACCTTGAAAACTACAAAACCCAAACAGCAAAAAACTGTACGACGATAAAAAACTATATTTTCAAAGAACCCATAGACAACCTAACAACCAAAACAAAAGGCGTCTGCGCTTGAAACCGTTTAGCTTTGTCCATGTATCTGATCTACACCTAGGCTATACCCAGTATGGCTTAGAGGTTCGAAGGCAAGACTTTGACAGCGCATTTAGCGAAGTTGTGGACAAAACCCTCGAACTCAAACCCGACTTTATGATTATCGCAGGCGATCTTTTCCATCAAGCCCGACCCAGCAATCACACCCTAGAAAACACGGTACGAAGTTTTAAACGCCTAAAAGATGCCCATATCCCAGTTTTAACCGTAGATGGCAGCCACGCCTCCGCCCCAAACACCTTAACCAGCACCATTCTCTACCCCCTTGACAGCGCTGGGCTTATTTTTCATCTGCCCCGACACCGCGGCTCCTGCTGGAGCAAACCCGATTGTTGCTATGTTTATGGTATTCCCAACTATCATAACCGCCCCAAAACCATAGAAGCTCTCCCCCGCTTTATGGAAGAAAACCCTCCCACTCCCCAGCCCAATCTAGCCAACATCTTTGTGTTCCACGGTGCTCTGGATTTACCAAACGTTAAGCCCTCCTATATGGAAGCTGAAATTCCTCCCGAGTTGCTACCTGATGGCTTTTGCTACTATGCCGCAGGACACATCCATGACCGCTACACCGGCCGCTTTAAGAGCGGAATTTTAGTCTATAGCGGTTGCACAGAGTCCTCCGGCTATGATGAGGGCAAAATTACTAAAGGCTTCTACCACGTACAAGTCAACGAAAAAGGTCAACCCGCCCCAGAGTTAATTGAACTATACACCCCAAGACGCTTTATCAGCCTGGAATATGACTACACCGGGTTGTCCCCTGCCAAGATAACAGAGATGGCGGTGCAGATGGTCAAAGAAGCTGATGAAGCCGAGGTTATAATTGTGCCCATAATCTGTGGTACTCTGCCCACCGAGGCTAGTCGTGCCGAATTAGATGTACCCAAAATCTGCAGTGCTGCCCCCAAGGCTCTTTTGGTTCATCCTATTGTTCAGCTCAGAGAAACTGTGGTCTCCGATGAGGTGGTGCGCTCTATTTTTGAGGGTGAATTCAAAGACCTAAAAACCAAGGCCTTTGATTACTTTGTACAGATTTTCTCTGATCGATATGGCCAAACCGAGGCTAAACGCATTGCCCATGGCGCTCTGAGTTTGATTGAACCCTTGGCACAAAAGCAAGATGCCAAAGTTAAACAAATCATCGAGGAACTCACCCATGAAAATTGATGTTGTGCAGCTGGAAAACATTCGTAGCCACACCAAATCCACTGTACCTTTCACTCGAGGCTTTAACTGTATCGTGGGGGGCGTGGGATGCGGCAAATCCAGCATACTCTACGCCATTGACTTTGCACTATTTGGCGACACCATTGGCCGCAAAAGCTTTGACTATCTTATGCGCGAAGACGCAGACTTTTGCCGAGTAACTCTACAGTTTAGCCAAAACGGCCGCATATACAAACTAATCCGTGGCTTAAAGCGCAAAGGCCGGGCCCTAAACCAAGACAGCGAACAGCTAAAACTCTATGAAGACGATCAACTCGTTGCCTCGATGAAAAACGAGGCAGTCGCAGAACAAATAAAAGCAATCACCGGTCTTGATCGCGATCTCTACCGCGAAATTGTTTGGTTTCGCCAAGAACACCTAAAAGACCTCCTAGATGCTAAACCCCGGGATCGCCAAATCCGTATCGACGAGTTTTTCGGTTTATCTGATTATGAGACTGCCTGGAGCAGCATCGCACAGTATCAACGTGACTTTGAAACCGAAAAACGCATCTACGAAAAAGACCCCGATGTTTGTAGCTTAGAAAAACTTGGCGCAGAATACAACCGCGCAAGTGAAGACTTTACCTCATTGGTGATGGCCCTTGAAACTGCCACCCAACGACTAACCAATGCCAAATCCGTCCTTGACGAAGCTGATCTACGCCTAAAACGCTCCGAAGAAAAAAAACTCGCCATAGAAGAACTCAAACGCCAAGAAGCCCGCCTAAATGCCAACTATACCAACACAACCCAAACCTCAACCGCCCTAACTGAGCGCATTGAGGGCAAAAAAACCATACTGACCAACCTAATCCAACGCCAAACCTCCCTTGACACTCAAATCAATCAATGCTTGAGCCGATTAGAACAAACCGGGATACCCAAAGACCAAACCCTTGAACAACTACACAAATGTCTTTTGAGCTTTGATGATAAACTCTCACAACTACGAGCCGAGCAGGAAGCGGCTTCTCAAAGCTTGCTTCAAGACCAAAAAAGAGCTGAGACCCTCAGCAAATCTGCCCAAGACAGTCAATGCCCCATGTGCAGCCAACCCCTCATGGGTGCCTACAAGAACGATTTACTAAAAAACATAACCCAAACCAATCAAGAGCGAGAAAAAATCATTAATCGTCTGCGCCTTGAGGTGGCTACTCTACAAAAAACAAAAACTACGGCCTCCCAAGCCTACAACGATTTGCAGACCAATCTGGCAAGAAACCCTGATTTGGCCGCTCGAATCGTTGAGGAGCAAGACAACCTAAAAAATCTGCTTGCTGAACAAGAAGTCAACCAACGCCTCGAAGTGGCCCAACAAACAGAGCTCCAAGTCTGCCAAGTCCAAATCGCTCAATTTGACATATCCGAGTTGCAGGCCGCTAAAGACCAAAAAGACCAAACCCTAAAACAATACTACGCCGCCGAATTAGATCTGCGCACCAAAGCAAACCGCAAAGCAGATCTAAACCTGCATTTGCAGGAAATCAAAGACCGGCTTGAAATAGCCCAACAAAAGCTTGATCGAAGCGAAAAAATCAGTCGCATAATTGAGCTTTTAGGTGCAATTCGTGATGCCTATCGCAGTATCCAGCCTAAACTTCGCCGTGAATTTGTCAAAGTTTTGCACAACTTTGTCCAACAGGTTCTAGATAGTTTAGTGGGCGGCGAAACACCTATGCTAAACGTAGTTATTGACGAAACCTACACCCCTTATGTAAAAAGCGAAGCAGGTGTAAATCGTGAAGTTAACAATCTCTCCGGTGGAGAACGTACTCTCTTAGCATTTGCTTATCGCATGGGTCTGGGGCAGCTCATTATGCAATCCCACACTGGACAGGGTTTGAGCATGCTTATGCTAGATGAACCCACCGAAAACTTGGGTAGCGAAGATGGCAGTATCGAACGGCTCGCAGATGCCATTGGTAAATTCAAAGCGATTGAGCAGATAATTGCAGTTACTCACAGTGAAGCATTTGCAACAACAGCCGATCATGTGATTAGTATAGATAAAGAAGCAAACGCGAGCAAACTCTCTATTGAACGCTAAAACGTTCTATATATTTATTTTAGATTTCTTACTTCTATATTTGTTATGTATTGCTATTTAAGTAACTGTTTTTTTGTATGTATTTTCTTGCATTTTTCATTGATTTGCCTTTCAGGTGAGCCAGCTTTTGGAAAAGCTTATATTACTTTTTGAGCAAAGAGAAAGCCATAAAATGGTGTGATTCAAGTGAATAAAAAAACTATCTACATCATTGTTGCAATTTTAGCGGTAGTTATCGTTGCTGTAGCCGCGGCCGCCCTTTTGATGACAAGTGAAGAAGAAAACCCTGCACCTGAGGTATCTATTGCTGACGCGACTTCTCTAAAGTTTACTGCTGCTTCGCATGATGTAACCTATGTATGTTCAATCAAAAACGTCAATAAAGAAGACCAAGTGCTGAGAATTGATATGACTGTTGAGGGTGAAACCTACAACTATGTCATAAACCAAGCAGATAAAACATCCTTCATGAGTATGGATGCTACTGAATGGTTTGAAAGCACTTATGATGAGGACTTTGAAACATATGTCATATTAATGGCTATGATTGTAGACGATCTAGGCAAGAACTGTGAAGATGCAAGCACAAACTACAACTATCCTGCTGGCGCCGCCGAAGCTGAATACGTTATCTCAAGCATAAGCGTAAACCCATCTCTTAACGATTCGATTTTCAATCCTACTTCACCACGTTAAACAGCTTTGTTGACTTTAACCCAACCCTTTCTTTTTTTTTATTTTAACTAATTGTTTCTTGATGGATTTTTTAAGTAGTGTTTGTGATCTGACAAAGTATCTCAAATTTTGCTTTATTTTTTAAAAAAAATAGTTTGTGATCTCTTACAATAAAAACAATGTATGATTGGGTCGTGTGTGTTGTGGTTGGCAAAAAAATAACTGAATTACAGCTACGTCTCTTGTAGCTGTTGCATCAGTGTGTCGTTTTGTTGTTTATTGTTGGGTTAGTTGTTGTGCATCTTTGACTTCGTAGATTATGTTGCCGCCGGATTTCATGTTGATTTGATCGATTTCTTGGATCATACGGTTGACCATTCGGCCTACTACTAGTACAAAGACGTTTAGACCTCTTGATGCGGCGATGGCGGCTGAGCGGCTGATTCCAAATTCAATGTCTGCTTTGCGTCCTAGTTTGTTGAGGACTGCTCGACCGACTGCTCCCATGACGCCTATTCTGTCAGGTTTGAACTCGTCATAGTATGTTTGTACTTTTGTCATATCTGTTGCGTTGGAGCCACCTTTGCGGATGCTGGGTAGTTTTACGATGAGGATTTTTCCTTGGTTAACGTGAAGTTTGCCGTGGAGTTCTTTTAAGCCCAAGTCTTCGCCTGGTTGGGCATCGGCGAGGGCTATGCCTTTGGCTTGGGTTTGTGGGTTGTTGATGGGTGAGGTGTACATGACGCCTTCTTTCATGATTAATCCCACTTCTTCGCCAGCTTTGACGGGTTGGGTTGCTATAGCTGGCCAGGCATGTTCAATTTTTAGTTCTTGTTTGATTTCTTTAACATAGCTCTCTAGGCCTTGCATGTCTTCGCGTAGTTTGGTTACTCCTTTGGGGGTTAGGCGGTAGTCGGCACGTTCGCTGCCTGACTCAAGGAGGCCTTCTTTGCTGAGTTTTTTAAAGTATTTGCTGATGGCTTGGATGGTTATGCCTAGTTTGTCGCTTATGTCTTTTTGTTTGATGTGGGGTTGGTTGCGCATGATTTCGAGAAGGATTTGGAATTTGGTGAATTCTCCTTTGTTTTGGAGGAGTCGCGTGTTGGTTGCTTGTTTGGCCATATCAATTCAACCTATTGTTGAACTTAGGTTAAACGAAAGTTTATAAGTTTTCGGGTCGGTTGGTATATCCAACCATAAAAAGAGAGGAAATTCACAATATGCACATAATGGAAGGTTTTCTGCCATCTCCATGGTGGCAAATATGGTGGGCGATATCTCTGCCTATAGTGGCCTATGGTATCTACAAGGTTGCTAAATTAACAAAAAAAATGCCTGAGATCAAGCCGCTTTTGGCGCTAGTTGGGGCATTTGTTTTTGTAATCTCTGCCCTCAAGCTTCCATCTGTAACCGGAAGCAGTTCACACCCAACAGGTACTGGTTTTTCGTCCATTCTTTTCGGACCGGCAATAACAAGTGCCATATCAGTAATAGTTCTGACATTTCAAGCCTTATTATTGGCTCACGGTGGTATAACGACCCTTGGAGCTAACATTTTCTCCATGGGTATTGTTGGACCCGCGATAGCCTTTGCAATATGGTGGGTGTTTAAAAAAACTCGCCTTAACCCCTCAATAGGTGTTTTTGTTGCAGTTGTTGTTGCCGATTTAATGACCTATATCACTACAGCTGTTCAACTCGGTCTTGCATTCCCAACCAACGGTAGTGTTTTTGCTTCCTTTGTAACCTTCTTTAGCATATATGCCATTACACAGATTCCACTAGCCATAGCTGAGGGTATTCTTGCTGTTTTGCTTTTTAGCTTCCTATCAAAATACAAAGGCAGTATCCTCCAAAAATTAGGGGTATTAAAAATCCCCCTTACAAACACACAAAACGAGGCGAACTCGGAAAATGCAGTATAAATATTACATAGCATTGGCCATAGCGACACCGCTCGCCCTATTTGCCTACATCGTAGCTTTAGGATACACTCCTCTGACTGAAGAGTTAATTTCGCTTCCAGGTGAAACAGAGATACTGTTATTCTCAGTGCAAGCAGGTATAATGGCCGCTACACTAGGACACTTCATTGGAACTAAAAAGGGCTTAAAGTCCATCCGTGCCGCAGGCAAAGCCATTACTGCAAAGCAACCAGTCAAAATGAAGTATGTGTATATACTGCTCATTGGAGTTGTGTTGGCTATATTCATATTGCCTTTCGTGTTTAACGCCGGCGATTTCAGCGGAACAGACGGCCAAGGTCCTGACGAAATCCTGTCAAGCGGTTATGAACCCTGGATTGACCCCTTGGGATATAAGCCTGATGAATTGGGAGAATGTATAATTTTCTCATTACAGGTTGCCATCGGAGCCTCAATACTGGGTTATTTCGTTGGGTACATGCGGGCAAAACCGCACTAAACCAACAGTTAACCCTCCAATATTGTTGTATCCCTCTATTTTTTTGGGAGACACCTTCGGGTGTATGAGCAAAGTATAGATAGCGCATAAACGAAGTATGTTTAACTTGCAAAAATCGGATGGAGTCACGAACTAATTTGCCGAAAGAAAGGAGACCTGCCCATTGAGCCATTCCGAACTTTATACTGAACTAGACCGATCGGCTTATACTAACACATTAGCAAAAAACAGCCCAATAACTAAAACTTTTTTTGCCCTCTCAGCACTTATAATAAGTGTTTCTGCACCAACTTTTATTGTTCCGGTTGTAGTGTTTATAATCTGTACAATTCTGGTCTTAGGTCTTGCTAAGGTTAGAGCTCGTCTTTACTTCAATTTGTTTGTTTATCCCACCTATATGCTTGCGCTTAGCTGTATTTTTTTAGCCCTGTTCTTTGGATCTGGCGCAACTCTACTAGAAATCCAGTTTCCTTGGTTTACTTGGTCGATATTTAAAAGTGGTCTCTCTATGAGCATAACTACTTTTCTCAGAGTCGAGGGTGCTCTTTCTTGTCTTTTCTTTCTTGTACTCACTACCTCAATAACTGATCTTTGTGTTCTTCTCCGTCGTATTCGCATGCCCCAAGTTATGGTTGAGTTATCTATGATGATCTATCGCTACATTTTTTTATTTTTAGAAATCTCTGAGCAGATGAGTCTTGCCCAAACACTCCGCCTCAGACGATCCGGTTGGCTAAATCGCATACGCGCCCTGTCTATGCTTATTGGTAGTCTTTTCATACGAGTCCTAGATCAGGGAGAGCGGACACTTGCCGCTATGAACGCCCGAGGGTACGATGGTGATATACGTATCCTTGATGACTTTGCTTCTCCAAAAAAACTAGTACTTGTGGGCATTGTGATTTTTGATGTTTTACTTGTTGTCTTGTTGTTTTTGACACTAAACATAGGAGTTATCTAAATGATATTTAGCTTAGAAAAATTATCCCACCGTTACTCAGATGGAACCTTGGCTCTTGATGAAATTTCTTTAAACTTTACCCGAGGCGAACGTGTTGCCTTTTTAGGTACAAACGGTTCTGGAAAAACCACTCTGCTTAACCATCTAAATGGTATTCTAAAACCTACTTCTGGTAACATATACTTTGAAGACAAACCCCTCTCCTATGATGCTAAATCTTTGTTAAATCTGCGCAAAAGAGTGGGCTTTGTTTTTCAAGATCCAAATGACCAACTTTTTGCCTCTTCTGTAAAACAAGACGTAGCCTTTGGGCCTCTAAATCTAGGCTATACCTCTGAGCATGTCAAGCAGCTTGTCGATGATGCACTTACAACTGTTGGCATGACCGAGTTCGTAGACAAACCTCCACATTTTCTAAGCGGCGGCCAGAAAAAACGAGTTGCACTGGCTGGTGTGCTTGCGATGCAACCTGAAGTTATCATAATGGATGAGCCCACCTCCAGTCTTGACCCCATTGCCACAAGTGATATACTGCATTTATTGCTCAAACTTAACAAAGAAAAGGGTATTACCCTGCTATTGGCTACCCATGATGTAGACATGGTTCCTTTATTTGCAGACAAGTTATACATCTTAAATAAAGGCAAAATAGTCTCCGAGGGTACGCCTAAAACAAGCTTTTCAAACACTGAATTAATCCGCAAAGTAAATCTGCGTTCGCCTCGCATAGCTCACCTCTTTGAAGTCCTAAAGAAAGAAAATAATTTACCCATCGCTGATGAGCTTCCTCTTACCATTAGTGAGGCCAGACGTGAAATATTGCGGCTCATAGACCAGGCAGTCAAAGAGGCAAAAGCCTCTACATAGTTTTTTATTTTACCCTAAGAAGCCTAAGTGAATTGGCCATAACTATTAGTGCGTTGCTTTCGTGAATTATGGCTGCGGCCAATGGCGTTATCAGCCCTTGACTGGATAGAGCTATGCCAACAATGTTTACGGCTAGTGCAAATGCGATGTTTTGCTTGATAATTGTCATTGTTGTTTTTCCTATCTTAAACATTTGCGGTAGCCTTGACAAATCATCTGAGGTTAGTACTATGCCGGCTGTTTCAATAGTTGCTTCGGTTCCAGCTAACCCCATAGCAATACCCACATCAGCTTCAGCGAGTGCCGGTGCATCGTTAATTCCATCTCCCACCATAGCAACCGTTAGACCCTTCTCTTTGAGATTTCTAATCTTGTTGACTTTGTCTGTGGGCATCAAGTCAGCTGCGGTTTCATCGATTGCACAATTTTCTGCAACTGCTTGGGCAACGCTTTTGTTGTCCCCTGTTAACATTATGACCTGTTTAACTCCGGTTTGTTTCACTTCTGATAGTATCGCTTTGATGTTTTCTCTGGGTTGATCTGTCAAAGTTATCGCGCCTATCAGTTCTTTTTCTTTTGCAACAAGAACAACGGTTGAACGGTCTTGATTTATCATGTAGTCTTGTACGTCTTGGGTTAGTTGTATGGAGCATTTTTGCATGAGTTGTTTATTTCCGGTGACTATGGCTGACCCGTTGTTGGTGATGCATACCCCTAAACCTGGATGATGCTCAAAGTATTCGGGGTGTGAGATATCCATCCCTTTTTTGATTGCTTGCTCCAAGATGGCTTTAGCAAAGGGATGTTCAGAGCATTTTTCTGATGCGGCGGCAAACTGTAAAATTTGGTCAGCTGTGTATTGACTAAAGCTTGTTATGTTTGTAACTTCGAGCTTGCCCTTGGTGATTGTTCCTGTTTTATCTACAACCAGTACTTTGACCTTAGACATTTTCTCCAAGGTTTCTCCATTTCGTATGAGAATTCCTTTTTTTGCGGCGTTTCCAATGCTTGCCACAACAGCCGCAGGTGTTGATAGAATTAGTGCACATGGGCAGGCTATTACAAAGATGGCTGCTGTTCGTAAGATGTTTCCTGTTAGTGCAAAAACAATCAGGCCTACCACAAGTATGGTTGGTGTAAAGTATTTAGCGTATTTGTCTGCTGTTCGCTCTATTGGCGCTTTTTTTTCTTCGGCCTCTCTAACTAAGCTGATTATTTTACCATATGTGCTTTTTTCACCAACTGCGGTTGCTGTTATGTATATGGCTCCATGCTGAACTATTGTTCCACTGTAAACTTCTGCGCCTTTTGCTTTTTCAGCAGGCACTGATTCCCCTGTTACTGAGGCTTGATTGATAGATGCATATCCTTTCTCGATGATGCCATCGACAGGAATCTTTGCACCTGGCTTAACTAGAACTATTTCTCCAATTTGTACCTCTTCGGGTTTAACTTGAATTTCTTGCCCGTTTCTTAGAACTGTGGCTGTTTGTGGTTGGCCTTCGAGGAGTTTTTGTATGGCTTTGGAGCTTTGTCCTTGGGCGTAGTCTTCGAGCATTTCTCCGCCTAGGAGCATAAGTGCCACCATGGTTGCTGGGAAATATTCTCCACTTATAATTGAAGCCAGTATGGCTATAGTTGCCAGTGCATCCATGCTAAAGACTCGGTTGCGAAGTGACTTTACGGCACCATATCCAATGGTGCATAAGGCCATAGTTGCTGAGGTAATTTGCATGTAGAAAACTATGGGTGTGGGTAGAATTTCAAAAAATGATGCTATCCAGCCTGCTAAACCCAGTACTGTAAAAATAGTTAGAAGCGCTTGTTTTGGTGTCATTGGGTACCCCTTTGTTAGATGAGTTTGGCTAGGGTTTCTTTTAGTTCTTGAAGGGTTTGTTCTGTTTCGCCTGATGTGGCTGCTTGTTTTAGGCAGGTTTCTACGTGGTCTTCAAGTACTATGCGGGCTGCTTTGTTTAATGCGGCTCGTATGGCGATGAATTGTAGCAGAATTTCTGGGCAGGATTTGTCTTCTTCAACCATTTTTTTGAGGCCGCGTACATGACCTTCGATTCTGGATAGGCGATCTGATACTTCTTTTCTTTTTTTATGCTGGGCGTGTATATCCCATCCCTCCCGAGGGGATAGGTGTATTTTGTTGCTATTAATCTTTCTCTTTGTGACTGTTAGTTGGTGTTTTAGCGTTAAAACAGCTTTATTTGGGCGTTGCCTTTGATGTTTTGGTTGGGGGGCGTGATTTTGTTTGTGTTTCGTTTATATTCATCAACTTGAGTTTATCAACTTATTATTAACTTATATTAAATAATGGTTTATATGGTTTATTGGTTATCCTTTACCCGGTAGAAAATAAGGAAATGCAATACCAAAACAAAATAGTTTATCCCTTCAGCGCTATTGTCGGCCAAGACAAAATGAAACTAGCGCTGATTCTAAATGTAATCAACCCAAAAATAGGCGGTGTCCTTCTAAGAGGAGAAAAAGGCACTGGCAAATCCTTAACTGTACGTGCCCTAGCAAACCTCCTGCCTGAAGTCGAAGTCGTTACTAACTGTCCTTTCCATTGTGATCCAAAAAACCTCAAAGACCTCTGTGAAACATGCGCATCAAAAAACACCGCCAACACCCAATTACTCACCACCAAACGAGCCGTCTCTGTGGTCGAGTTACCCATTGGTGCTACAGAAGACCGCTTGGTTGGCACTATTGACATTGAAAAAGCCATAAAAACCGGTGAGAAACACTTCGACCCCGGTATTCTAGCTCAAGCTAACCGAAACCTCCTATACATCGACGAAGTCAATTTACTCGATGACCATTTAGTTGATGTCTTGCTTGATGCAGCCGCGATGGGCGTAAACTTTGTTGAACGCGAAGGAGTCTCCTTTAGCCACCCATCACATTTTGTCCTAATCGGAACAATGAACCCCGAAGAAGGTGAACTGCGCCCCCAACTCCTAGACCGCTTTGCCCTCTCAGTCGAAGTCAAAGGCATACCCTACAGAGAAGCCCGCGCAGAAATAATACGCCGCCGCATTGCATTTGAAAGCAACCCTGCTTCCTTTGTTGCCTCCGCCACAGATAACCAAGAAAGCATACGCCAAAAAATCCTATCCGCAACAGCACTTCTACCAAAAGTAAACTTGAACTCCGAACTACTTGATTTAATAACCCAAATTTGTACCGACTTTGCAGTGGATGGCCATCGTGCAGACATAGTTATGTACAAAACAGCCTGTACCATAGCTGCCTACAATGGACGCACAGAAGTTACCGAAGAAGACATAAAAGAAGCCGCCGAACTCGTGCTTCCCCATCGACAGCGACGCCAACCATTTGAAGAACCAAAAATGGAACAACAACAAATCAATGACAGCATCCAAAAATGGAATAATGACAAACAAACTCTGCCACAAAATAACGATGACACTTCAAACAGTGATTCTTCCGACAATGATTCATCAAACAATGATGCACCAGATAAACAAGATAAACAAAATAACCCCGATGAACCCACAAAAGAACAACTTTTCCAAGCTGATGAACCCTACGCCGTAAAACCCCTCTCTGCGCCTGTTCTTGATGAACTCGAACGGCATGGATCTGGTCGGCGTTCCAAAATAATCAGTGATTCTAAGAGAGGTCACTATGTTGCAAGTATGCTTCCTAGAGGCAAAGTTACTGATCTGGCTTTCGATGCAACCTTTCGAGCCGCCGCTCCATTCCAGAAGCGACGAAAAGAAGCTGCCAACAGCCCACAAAATGCCCTTCTAATCGAGCGCTGTGACATGCGAGAAAAAATCCGAGAAACAAAGATGGGCAATCTGATTATGTTTGTAGTCGATGCCAGTGGCTCTATGGCTGCCGAGGAACGTATGAGCGCAACTAAGGGCGCTGTTCTCTCACTTTTATTAGATGCCTACCAACGTAGAGACCGTGTAGGTATGGTCGTTTTCCGTAAAAACTCGGCAGAACTTGTTCTCCCACCAACCAACAACGTAGAGCTGGCCCAAAAACACTTAACAAATTTACCAACTGGTGGTCGCACACCATTAGCTCATGGATTAAAACTCGGTCTAGATGCTGTGGTATCTTCCCTTCGAACTGATGATATCCCTCTGTTGGTGCTAGTTTCAGACGGACGAGCAAACGTTAACCTCTACGGTGGCGACCCCGTTGAAGAAGCCAAAAATATCGCCTACAAAATTGCCTCCAAAGGTATACAATCAATCACTATAGATACCGAACAGGGCTTTCTTAACTTTGGATTAGTTAAACAAATTTCTGAAACTATGGGTAGCAAATATTTACGTTTAGAAGAATTACGTGCCGCCCCTATAGCTTCTGCTGTTAGAACTCACCTACATTCTGATCTCTCAAGTATATCTACCAATAACTGACTGGAGGTAAAAAGTTGAAAAAACCATCAGCTCTATGTTTGGCAACATCTGCGTTAGACTTGTCTGCATTGGCTTATGGTATACCTGTCTGTTTTTTTGTAACAAAATCCTCAGCGCGATTCGATCTATCTTCTTTACCTGCATCAGTACACCAAACTCAAACACCTCTGACCAAAGTTATGGAATTAACCTCAGTAGGGCTGTTTGAGTATCAATGACCACAACAGCTGAGCTAAAAAAACTATACAGTAAAGGCAAAAAGAAAAAAATTCTCGTCATCATTTCTCTATTTTTAGCCCTAATGGCCACGGCTTTGTTCTCTCTTAGTTTTGGGGCTTCTTCTCCAGGCATAACTGAAGCTTTGTCTGTCATAGTTTCCAAAACTTTTCCTTTCCTCAACATCACGCCCCCCTCAGCTCTTGCTGAGACGATAATTTGGACTATCCGCTTACCCCGAATTGTTATGGCCATAATAGCAGGGGCTGGTTTGGCTGCTGCTGGAGCAACGATGCAAGGTATTTTGCGTAATCCTCTTGTTTCCTCTTATGTTTTGGGCATTTCTTCCGCGGCAGGATTTGGTGCTGCCTTAGCCATAGTTTTTGGAATAAGTATTGCAACCTTGGGTGGATACCTTGTAATCGGTAACGCCTTTGTTTTTTGTTTACTGGCTATGGTTATCGTTTATTTTGTTGCACGTATACGCGGCATGGGTTCAGAGTCAGTGATATTGGCTGGAGTGGCCGTTGGTTTTCTTTTCTCTGCTCTGCTTTCCTTAGTACAATATATCTCTCCTGAACGAAACGCGGTTCAAGCCATTGTTTTTTGGCTCATGGGCGGTCTCTATACGTCATCTTGGCAAAACATTTTGATTTGTTTACCAATTGTTGCAGTTACAGTCATACTAATGATGTTTCAAGCATGGAATATCAATATCTTAAGCATGGGCGAAGAGGTTGCTGTTAGTTTAGGCGTTAATTCTAAACGGGTTCTATCGTTTAACATGGTTTTGGAGACAATCGCCACTGCAAGCATAATAGCCTTCACAGGTATCATTGGCTTTGTAGATTTGATTGCTCCACACATTGCTAGAATGTTAATTGGCAATGATTACCGCTACCTAATACCTTGCAGCATGCTTTTGGGCGCTTTTATGCTTCTTGCCGCAGATACAGTGGGACGACTGATTATAATGCCCACTGAACTTCCAGTAGGCATTGTAACTGCCTTGCTTGGAGTTCCATTTTTCATATATCTGTTAATATCTAAAAGGAGACGTAGTTTCAATTGAAAATGAGTATAAGTAATCTTTCATTTAACTATGCCGGCGTTCCAATTCTAAATAATGTAGAATTCAACGTTGGCTTAGGCGAATTAGTAACTATTGTTGGTCCTAACGGCTCAGGAAAAAGTACTTTGTTGAAATGCATCAACCGCATTTTGAAACCTAAACAAAATAGTGTACTTATAAATGGCGTCGATAGTGGCAAACTATCTGTTAAGGAATTATCTATGATAATGGGCTATGTCCCTCAGACATCTGTTAGCGCTTTTCCTTTTACGGTATTTGATGTGGTGATGATGGGACGAAAACCCTATATCCATTGGAGCGTAGGCGAGCGTGATAGTGAAATTGTCGCTTTAATGTTAGACTTTTTAGGTATTGGACATTTAGCTCTGCGACATTTTTCTGAACTTAGCGGAGGTGAGCAACAAAAAGTCATTATTGCACGGGCTCTTGCACAACAACCTGAAATTTTGTTGCTTGATGAACCTACAAGTTCTTTAGATATTCGCCACCAACTTGAAATCCTCTGCATTCTTCGAGGTCTTGCTCAAAGCGGCGGCCGTTCCGTTGTTGTAACTCTACATGATCTAAATCTAGCTAGTCGCTTTTCTGATCGAATGATCATGCTCAAAAAAGGCTACGTTTTTGCTATGGGCCGTCCTGAAGAAGTGATAACTTCTCAAAACATTAAAACCGTTTATGGAATTTGCGCTGACGTCTCCGCTTCAGTTATGGGCCGACCCGTAGTTACCCCCCTTGTTGATGATTTTGGTGATTTTACTTCTCGCGCATCGGTCTTATTTGAAACAAAACCCCCCGAGTTGAAACCATGAAACCACTCAAAGTAGCCATTGCAACCACAATCCCAACCGATATCCTCCCCGCAATATCAGCCGCAAAAACAATAAACAAAAAAAATCCAAATACCCTTGAACTATCTCTACGTTCAGGTGGCGATTTTCGAGATTTCGGCACTTTAGATGCTTTTATCAACTTTTCTAAAACCGCCCACGTAGTCATCGTACATTTGATGGGCGATTTGCCCGACTTTGATAAACTGGTTGAAGCCTTAAAACCTCTAAAAATACCCCTCATGATTTCTACCCCATTCTTTGGAGGCAAAGAACAAACTAAATTCACAACTGTACAAACCGAAGACAAGCAAAAAATCTTTTTCTACCTAAACTATGGCGGCAAAAAAAACTTTGAAAACCTCTTCTACTACCTTGCAAACCGATTCACAGGCACCAATTATGAATTTGAAGCTCCAACTAAACCCCTCTGGGAAGGAATCTACCACCCAAGCTTTGATACTGTTCCTACATTAGAGGAATATCTGACAAAAAAAATTGATACTAACCGCCTAACTGTGGGGCTATGGTTCCATCAAAGTAACTGGCAGGGCGAAACAACAAATTTTATCGATGATATAATCACCGAGATTGAAGCTCAAAATGCTAATGTACTACCCGTATTTTTCAGCGGCTCAAAAAATGAAAAGCTAGGTATGAACGGATTAGATTGGGTGGTTGATAATTACTTCTTAAAAGAGGACGGTCAGCCGCGTGTAGATGTTGTTATCAGCTTGATTTCTTTTTCACTCTCAACTTGTCTCTCTGGTGTCGACGCAACCGCTACCCTAAAAAAACTAGGAGTTCCAATTATCAAAGCTATACTCTCTTGCAATACTTTTGAGGAGTGGCGTGATAGCATGCAGGGCCTAAACATTATGGATATTCCTGCTAATGTTGCTATGCCCGAATTTGACGGCGCTTTAATTACTGTACCCGTTGCCGCTATGAATTGCCGTCAAACTAATCCCACAACGGGTGCACGATTGATTACCTTTGAAGTTATTGCAGAGCGAACTAGAAAAACGGTTAGTTTGGCTCTGAATTGGGGCCGGTTGCGGAGATTATCTAATAGCCAAAAGAAGGTGGCTATTATTTTTCACAATTATCCACCCAGAAATGATACGATTGGCCATGCATTTGGGTTAGATTCTTCGGCTTCGGTTATGAATATCCTTCAAGACCTAAAGGCGCAAGGGTATGTTTTGGGTGAGTTGCCTGAGAGTAGCCAAAAACTTATGGATGCTATTGTTGCTGGATTGACTAATGATCGTCGATGGGCAAGCCCCCAAGAATTGAGTGAGCGTGCTTTGGATAGGGTTTCTCTTGAGCAGTATGATGTGTGGTTTGGCGGGTTGTCTTCTGAGGTGGCTGTTAAGATGGAGAAGGATTGGGGGGAGCGTCCTGGGAAACTCTTCACCTATGATGGTGAGTTTTTGGTTGCTGGTATACAAACCGGTAATGTTTTTGTTGGTTTGCAGCCTCCGCGTGGGTATTTAGAGACTTCGGCGAGTATTTATCATAGTCCTGATTTGTCTATGCCGCATCATTATCTTGCTTATTATCGTTGGATTCGTGATGTTTTTGGTGCTCATGTTATTTTGCACATAGGCACTCACGGTTCATTAGAATGGCTACCCGGCAAATCTGTGGGGTTGTCTGGTACGTGTTCTCCTGACATAGCGATTTCTGATTTGCCAAACATTTACCCCTATACTATAACTAATCCTGGCGAAGGTACTCAAGCTAAGCGCCGAAGCTACTGCTGTATAATCGAATATTTGGTACCTGTTATGCATAATGCTGATTCTTATGATGAGCTTGCAAAAATTGAGGTTCAGCTTCAAGAATACTATCATGCTAAAACCGTTGATCCTGACAAATTACCTGTTTTGCGTAATCTAATCTGGGAAACCGTAGTTGATGCTAAACTTGACAAAGACCTAAACCTCACTAAAGATACTGCCTTTACGGCATTTGATGATTTTCTAGAACAACTCCATGCATACATTAACGAGCTATCAGATGCCCAAATCCGAGATGGACTTCATATTTTAGGCGAAGCACCCAAAGACTTGCGCCTAGACAAATTCCTTGTCACATTAACACGCCTAAATAATGGTGATGTGCCTTCTCTTCGGCAGTCTATTGCGGAGTTGTTGGGTTTTGATTATGAGGTTCTTTTGGCGTATCGCGGCAGGTTGGGGGGTGATGGTAAAACTAATGGTGATCATCTAAATGAGATTAGTGCTCTTTCCCTTGAACTTATCCAAAAATATCACTCAGCTAATTTCAACAAAGAACAAATCCCTGCACTAACAAAAGAAGTATTAGGCGCAAGTAACCCCCAAATAGACCATTGCCTCTGCTATATCAGTGGTTTTCTTGTTCCTGCACTTGCATCAACAACTGATGAACTAACCTACACCATCTCTGGTTGCCAAGGCAACTACATACCCCCCGGACCCTCCGGCTCTATAACCCGCGGCATGGCCGATATTTTACCGACTGGACGAAATTTTTACTCTCTTGACCCGCGTATGGTTCCAACAGCGGCTTCTTGGGAAGTTGGCGTCTCTATGGCCGAGGTGTTGCTTGAACGTTATCTAAAAGATGAGGGTAAATACCCTGAATCGGTGGGCATTGTTATCTGGGCAACCGATACCATGAAAACCAAAGGTGATGACATCGCCGAGATTCTCTATTTATTGGGTGTCAAACCTGTTTGGGAACGCTCTAGTGGCCGAGTTATTGGCGTAGAAGCTATTCCTCTGGAGATGCTTAAGCGCCCTCGTATCGATGTAACTATGCGCATCAGCGGATTATTCCGAGACACCTTTCCCGTTGTAGTTAATCTTCTTGATACCGCTGTTGGATTAGTTGCTGGACTAAACGAGCCGCATGATCAAAACTTTATAGCCAAACATGTAGAAATCGATGTCACCGAAAAAACCGACCAAGGTATTGACACCATAAAAGCACGAGAAGAAGCATGTTATCGCATCTTTGGTGACCAACCAGGAGGATATGGGTGTGGTGTAAGTGAAGTTATAGATTCTAAAAACTGGAAAGACCAAACTGATCTAAGCGACATCTACATTAACTGGGGCAGTTATGCCTACACCCGTAAAACTTACGGTGTTCAGACGCCTGAGCAGTTTAAGCGGTGCCTAAAAAAAATCGATGTCACCGTCAAAAATCAGGATTCCCGTGAATATGACATCTTGGACGGTGATGACTGGTATGACTCACACGGTGGTATGATAACTGCCATTAAAGTCGTAGGCGGTAAGGCACCCCGTTCGTATTGCGGCGATAGCTCTGATCCTAATAGAGTAAAAGTTCGAAGCACTGCAGAGGAAACCTGCCTGGTTTTCCGTTCCCGGCTTCTTAACCCAAAATACATCGAGGGTATGAAGCGGCATGGGTATCAGGGTGCTGCTGATTTGTATAGGAATGTGGATTTTGTTTTTGGTTGGGATGCTACGGTTGAGGTTGTTGAGGATTGGATGTATGAGTCGTTGGCTCAGAAGTATGTTTTTGATAGTGGTATGCAGCAGTGGCTTAAAGATGTGAATCCTTATGCTTTGCAGAATATGGTTGAGCGGTTCTTGGAGGCTATTGATCGTGGTATGTGGCGGGCTTCTGATGGGATGAAGAAGGATCTGCAAAAGCTCTACTTGGATGTAGAGGGTCTGCTCGAAGACACTAATGAAAAGTAACAAAACAATGGAGAAAAAAATGAAAATGAGTAAATGTATTAAAGGTATAAAAGAAACCCCTATAGATCTTCAATTCAAAGAAGCAACCGCTCGAGTTGTTTATCAGCAATATGAAGATGTATTGCTCAACTTGGCGCTTGTCTCTTTTAATGAACAACGTACTGTACTATCAACCATGGATGGACTACAAAAAGTCCGCAACGTAGGCAATGTGTATGTTCCCGATCCTTTGTCAAAGCGCCATATGACTCTGCAGAGTTATGACCAATTTACCCAGGATTTACCTATCACTTTGGGTCTTTGTCATAGCGACTTTATTTTTCTAAGTACTGGTGTAAATATGGAGTGTGTGGCAGTATGCGAAAAGACTTATGGCAATTTCCATGTTTGTTGCATTGCCACTGGTGGCGCTCGTGATAATGCTTTGCGTATGGGTGTAGATGCTGGTAACTGGGTTGAAAATAAAACTCAGATGCAGTTGTCCTCCGGTACCATAAATATTATTTTGTTAACTAATGCGACTTTGACTTGTGGTGCTATGGCTAGAGCGATTATGACTGCTACTGAGGCTAAGTCTGCGGCATTGCAGGATCTTGGTTATATGAGTACATTTTTGCCTCAAGTGCAAGCTACTGGTACGGGAACCGATAGTATGATTGTTGTTTCCGGTGTAAACCCAGATGTGGTGGTAAAGCATACTGGTGGTCATACCAAGATGGGTGAGTTGATTGGTTTTACTGCCAAGACAGCTGTCACAGAAGCATTGAAAAAATTTGACAATATGTGAGGGTAGTGTTTGCAAGACTATATCTATACCGAAAATCTCTGCAAGAATTATGGTTCTGTTAAGGCGATAAATAATTTGAATTTGAATGTCCGTGCTGGAGAGATCTTTGGGTTTTTAGGGCCCAATGGTGCGGGGAAGACAACAACTATTCGCGTTTTAACAACTCTAACCCGTCCAACTTCGGGGTACGTCTCCGTTGGCGGATATGATATACGCGATGAAATTGACAAAGTAAAAAAAGTGATTGGCGTTGTTCAGCAACATTTGAGTTTGGACCGCGATTTGACTGTTCGAGAAAACATGGAATTTCATGCACGTATACAGCACTTGAGTTCCTCTAAGCGCAAGCAACGTATTACTGAGCTGTTAGAGTATGTCGAGCTTACCGAGTATGCTGATAAAATGATTGACATGCTCTCCGGTGGAATGAAAAAGAAAGCATCTATTGTTTGCAGTCTTCTTCATGAACCTAAATTGTTATTTTTAGATGAACCCACTGTTGGGTTAGATGCTCAGGCTAGACGTCGTTTGTGGGACTTGGTACGCCGCTTAAACAAAGATGGCACCACAATTTTCCTCACCACACACTACATCGAGGAAGCGGAGGTTTTGTGTGACCGCGTTGGAATTATGCATCATGGGCAATTAATTGCAGTGGATGATCCTGCTAATCTTCGTGAAAAAGTCGGATCCATAGTTGTTGAAACTCTTGTAGATAACAAAGATACACATTACCAGTTTTTTGCTAACCGTGAGGTAGCAACCAATTATGTTAAACGTTTACCCTCAGAAGTGAAAACAGTGATTATCCGTGAATCAAATTTGGAAGATGTCTTTATTGAGCAAACAGGCGAAAAAGTAGGTGACCCATAATGACTACCTTAGGTGATATTTATTCCGTTTTCTGGGTCGACTTACGCAATATGCGTCGTCATTGGAAAGCTACTATAGCTACAAGTCTTGTGCTTCCCTTGCTTTATTTGGTCGCTTTTGGCTATGGTTTGGGACGAGGGGTAAACGTGGGTGATCTTGATTATCTTTCCTTTGTTATTCCAGGTATTGTTGGATTAACCGCGTTTTCCACTAGCTTTAATGGTGCGGCATCAAAACTGCATGTGGACAAATTTTTCTATAAAAGCTTTGATGAACTCTTGATGTCTCCTGTACGTTCACATTCGATTATTATAGGTAAATCTCTGATTGGTGTAGTGAGAGGCTCCATTAGTGCTATTGCCATATACTTGGTAGGTTTGATTCTTGCACCAACGTTACTGATTAGTCCAATATTCTTTTTGATGCTACTGCTATCCTGCTTTGTGTTTTCTTTATTTGGTGTACTCATAGCCTTAGTTGTCCATACACACCATGGAATGGGCAACTTTACTACTCTGGTGATTTTACCTATGACTTTTCTGTGCGGTACCTTTTTTTCACTGGACCAATTACCTGCTGTAGCTAAGGCTGTATTGTATTTCCTGCCGCTAACCCACTCCGCTAATCTTTTACGTGCAACTGTATTGGGTTTGTCTTTTCCTTGGTTATCCTTTGTGGGTCTTTTGATCTTTGGAGTGGCCTTCTTTATTGGCTGTATGGTCGCTTTAAAGAGATCAAGTGTGTGAGCCGGTTAGTCAAGTAAAAGGTTAACCTCTTCCTATTTTGTTATTTTTCTTTTTTTGTTGTTTTTTAGGGTTGTATTTGGCTTGACTTATTCAACCTAATGTTAACTTGAGTTAAATTAAACCTTATTAGTGATTTAGTTGCTATCCAGTTAATAGGAGTAACTAAAATGCAAAACAACCTTGTCTTTTCTTTATTGTCGCTTTGTCCGCTGACCAAGAGCAAATCTCTGATAAATCGCGAGATGTTAACCCAAAAAAACTATGCTAAGGACGCGGATTTCAATGAATAAAAAATTTGTAATGCTTGGTGTTGTTCTTGTAGTAATCATCTGCGTTTTGTGTGCTGGTGTATATACTCTGCCGTCTCCAAACACCTCACCTTCACTAGATGCTGTCACAGTTATTGATGCCACCGGAGCAGAAGTAACTGTGCCCTATCCGGTGAATCGTATAGTTTGCCTTTCTGCAGTTGAAACAGTTTATGCACTAGGTGCTGGAGACAAAATAGTTGCTATAACTGGCATGTTGACTACTGATATTAAAGAGGTTCTTCCTTCACACATCTTGGATCTGCCAATTGTAGGAGATACAGACAGTGCACCTAACATCGAGAAAATAATCGAACTGAGCCCTGACTTGATACTTGCCAGCGAAAGATTATCTGATGAAAATCGAAAAATGTTTGAAAATGCTGGCATTGCTGTAATAGAGGACTCATCAACAGGCAATAGACGAAACCAATACATCACAAATCTGGGATTAATCCTAAACGCAGAACAAAGAGCCGCTGATATTCTTAGTTACGAAGCATACTATTGGAATTTAGTCACTGAACGTGTAGCAAACCTGCCGCGAAACGAAAAACCGCTAGTCTACTTCGAATGGTACACTGAATGGTTCAGTACAGGTCCAGATGGTTCATATGCAAAACTAATCGAAGCGGCAGGCGGAATAAATCTCGGTGAAAACGCCACAGTTACAAATCCCCAACTAAACGCTGAATTGATAATTGAGCAAAGCCCTGACATTGTAATTCGTATGTTAGACTACACATCTGGTGAAACTTTGGATGCTTTCCAGAAGCTACATAATCAAGTGCTGAGTCGCCCTGGTTTGAGCAATTTGAAAGCCGTCAAAAACAATCAGGTTTACGTCATTAAAAGTACTTTACTGGTCGATCGTGATCTAGTGGGTTTGCTGTATTTTGCAAAATGGTTTAATCCTGATTTATTTGTGGATATAGACCCTGAAGCTGTGCATGCCGAGATGGTGGAAAAATACTTTGGAACCACCATTTCAGGTGTCTATCTCTATCCATAAATTGTTTGCATAACCTACTTCTTTTTTATTATTTTTTATAACTGTTTTTAATCAACTTGGATTAAACTTTAATTAAACTAAGGTTTATTAGCTCGGTGGCTGGATAATCCCCGTATAATGGTGGTCATACAATGAAACAATTAAATTACATCACCTTACACAAGATTCGCGCTAACTCTCGAATAAACCCTATACGAGCAACCCCCAAACTCCAAGCAAACACACAAACAACTGCTAAAGGATCTAAGTTCCTATACCTGCTTATCGCTGTCATACTTATCATCGCCTCAACATGCGCCGTCTACAGCCTGCTCTCCAATCCCGACACATCATCTTCCCCCTCGCCCTCACCCATGTCTCCCACTCCTTCCTTGCCAACCGCCACAACCACACCGCCTACCGTTACGGCTTCCTCATCTGATAAAACAACTCTCTCCACAAATACGCCCACACCAACCCCTGAACCCAAAAGCATCACTGTAATCGACGGCTTAGGCAGATGTGTAACAATTAAACAACCCATTAACCGCATCGTTAGCATCAACTATGGTCTCACTGAAATCATCTGCGCCATAGGTTGCCAAAACCTCATCGTTGGACGCGACGAATTATCTATAACTCCCCCATCCGTTACCTCAATTCCCGTAGTTGCCTCATCATCAAATGACCCAAACCTGGAGTTATTGCTGGAATCTAACCCTGATCTGATCCTTGCAGACTCGATGATACGTACAAAAACACAGGTGCTGGCTATGATAGAAGATGCCGGTATCCCTATCTATATTGAGAGCACTGGCAACTTTTCACGCATCCTAGACTGCATACAATACATGGGCCGTATCTTAAACAAAGAACAAACAGCAAGTGAATTACACGATTTCTTAACCCGTTATCAAACCCTTGCTGCTGATCGCATTGCAAACGTATCACCAAACCAACGGCCCCGCGTTTATGTTGAATGGACAAATCCGTGGTATACAGCCACTCACACCTCAATTGTTGGTTTGATGACTGCTTCAGGGGGAATAAACATCGCTGAAGGCGGCCTAGGCACAATAACCATGGGTGATATAAGCCCTGAATATGTGGCAGAATCCAACCCCGATATTATCCTAAAAGTTGTGAGCGGCACAAACTATGGCGTTGGCCCGCTTAAAGCACAACGCGATGACGTTCTTGGTAGATCACTTTTGAGTGAAACAAACGCTGTCAAAAACCAAAAAGTCTACACATACTACAACATAATCACCCAAGGCATACGCTACCCCATCGGTTTGCTGTATTGTGAAAAATGGCTCTATCCTGATTTGCTCTCAGACATCGACCCAGCCGCTGTGCAAGCTGAACTCTATCAGAAATTCTTTGGCATAACCTTGGAAGGCGTGTTTGTATATCCATGAGTAGCGTTGCCGACCTAAAACAGCTCTATAAAAAGGACAAGAAACGCAAAACTCTTGGTTTACTCTCCATTTTTATTTTCATAATTGTGGCTGTTGTGGTTTCGATTAGTTTTGGTGCTGGTTCACCTGGCTTTAGTGAAGCTGCGAATGTCGTTTTGTCTAAACTTTTTCCTTTCCTAAATATTGCCCCTGAACCCATGTTGACTCAAAAAATAATTCTGGATTTGCGCCTTCCGCGTATTGTTCTTGCTTTAATTGCTGGTGCTGGTCTTGCCGCTTCAGGTGCAACAATGCAGGGTGTTTTGCGAAATCCTTTGGTTTCCTCCTATATTTTGGGTATTTCTGCGGCTGCCGGGTTTGGTGCTGCTTTGGCTATCGTTTTTGGTGTAGGTGTTATAACTTCTGTCGCTGGTTCTCTTGTTATCATTAATGCTTTTGTGTTTAGTATGCTTGCTATTTTGTTGGTATGTGGTATTGCTCGTTTGCGCAGTATGAACACTGAAACCGTAATTTTGGGTGGTGTTGCTGTGGGCTATTTGTTTTCGGCGTTGTTGTCTTTGATTCAATATATTGCGCCCGAACATCAGGCGGTGCGATCCGTTGTTTTCTGGCTCATGGGGGGACTTAACACTGCAACCTGGAATAGTATCATGTTTGTTCTGCCGATGGTTGTGTTAACGTTTGTTCTTATGTTTTCGCAGTCTTGGGATATCAATGTCTTGAGTATGGGCGAAGATGTGGCAAAGAGTTTGGGTGTTAATTCTAAACGTGTTTTGACAATAACTATGGTGCTGGAAGCCTTGGCAACCGCGGCTATAATAGCCTTTACCGGTGTAATTGGGTTTATCTGTTTAATCTCGCCGCATATTGCTCGATCATTTATTGGTAATGATCATAGGTTTCTTATTCCGGGTAGCGCTTTAGTTGGTGCTGGTTTACTTTTGTGTTCTGATACAGTAGCTCGGCTTGTGTTTGTCCCAACAGAACTTCCTGTCGGTATTATAACCTCATTATTGGGTGTTCCTTTCTTTATCTATATACTTTTGACCCGAAGGAAGCAAAATTGGCGTTGAAACTCAATGCGCCTCTACCTATCCCTTTATTATGAATTTGTGTTTAGTGGTTGTTGTTTTTTGTTTGTAGTCGTTGTTGTTGGTTGTGGCGAAACTTTGGTTGATCAACTAAAGATTAATGGAGATTAACTTAAGGTTTATTAGGCTTTTAGTTGTTTTAGCGTTTAAACTTAAAGTTGGAGAGGCTTATGCAAAAAACAAAGTTATGGTTAATTGTGGCAATACTTCTTGCAGTGATTGTAGTTTCAGCGGCTGTGGTATTTCTATATGCCGACCCGCAAAACAACGGTAGTGATGGTAAATCCGTAACTGTAATTGATGATGATGGCACTGAAGTAACTATTAGCTCAGTTCCTCAGCGTATTGTCTCTTTAGCACCCAGTATTACTGAGGTTTTGTTTGCTGTTGGTGCGGGTGATCAAGTTGTCGGTGTTACAGATTTTTGTGATTACCCCTACGATTTTGCCGAATGGATTGCAGAGGGTAAAATGAGTTCTATTGGCAGTTACTGGCAGCCGGCAATAGAGCCCATAATTGCACTAGAACCTGACTTGATTATTGCAAGTGGAGGCGGTGCAAGTGATGAAGCGGCAAGCAAACTGCGCAATATGGGCTATACTGTAATAGTGTTAAACCCTCAAACTATCAAGGATGTATTGGGTAACCTTGTTATCGTCGGTAAAGCAACCGGCCATGCTGATGAGGCCGCGGCAATAGTAGCTGATCTCACTACCAGCATTGATAATATAACAAATAAAGTTGCAGGCATAACTGATAAGCCCAAAGTTTACGTCGAAATATCTGCTGATCCCTTAATGTCTGTGGGTCCAACCAGTTATATAAGTGACCTTGTTGCCTTGGCTGGTGGTACAAGTATTTTTGATGATGCTGCGACAGCTTATCCGGTGATTGGCTCTGAAGCTGTTATCGCTAAAAATCCTGATATAATCCTCTCAAGCTATACCGCCCTTAACAGTTTTAAGACTCGTCCCGGGTGGTCAAGCATTACTGCAGTTGCAAACACCCAAATCTATAACATAGGTCACGACAGCACCTTTTCACGACCCGGGCCAAGATCTATCGCTGCTTTAGATGAGCTTTCCAAAATATTCCATCCGGAAATCTTTGACAGTACCTAAATTTTTCCCTTTCTTTTTTTAGAGGAGTCCACAAGGATGTTGAATAACCTTAAAGCCGTGATTGTAAAAAAATTAAATTCGCCTCAAAAAGCCAAAAACTGGCGTTTTATTGCTCTGGGGCTTTTTGGGCTATTGATATGTTCTATCATATTCTCCATAGGTGTAGGTTATGTCAACATTCCCGTTTCTAACATACTTGGTGTGTTTTTCGCCAATATCCCTGGACTTAACCGATTGGTTGATTTTCCAGTTTCACCCCTTGAAACCGCCCTAATTCTTCAAGTGCGCTTTCCAAGGGCTTTATGCGCCGCGCTTGTGGGCGCTGGCTTAGCTATTGCAGGTGCGGCCTATCAGGGTCTGTTTAGAAATCCAATGGCTGACCCCTATACAATCGGAGCCTCATCTGGAGCCGCTTTGGGTGCCACTACCTCTGTTATTCTCGGCGCCAGTATAACTGTATTGGGCATAAACACGATGCCGCTTTTTGCGTTCGTAGGCTGTTTGTTAACAGTGTTTGGAGTATATGCCCTCTCAAGAGTAGGTAATAAAGTTCCAGTCCAAACTCTTCTTCTCTCAGGTATTGCTGTTAGTATTTTGTTTGGTGCAATTGTTAACGCTTATCATTCTTTGTTTCCTGATCAATTCCGTCAGACTTCCTTCTGGCTTATGGGTAGCTTCTCATATACAGAGTGGTCTGATTTTTGGAATGCTTTGCTCTTTATAGTCGTGGGTTCTGTGGTCATCTATATGTTTTCTCGTGATCTAAATCTGCTCGCACTTGGTGAATCTGAATCTACCCATTTAGGTGTAGATCTTGAAAGACTGAAGAAAATTCTCCTAGTAGCTAGTGCGTTTGTAACTGCGGCGGCTGTTTCAATTGGTGGATTAATTGCTTTTGTAGGTTTAATCATTCCCCACTTGGCCCGCTTGCTCTTTTCTCCTGACCACCGAATTCTAATAATCGCATCCGCTTTAATGGGTGCTACTTTTCTTGTGCTGTGTGACACTCTAGCACGAATTGTAATCGCCCCCTCCGAGTTGCCTGTTGGTGTAATAACTGCAGTTTGCGGCGGACCGTTTTTCCTCTATCTTATGCGAAGAAAGAAAAAAGTTGATGCTTCATAGGTGATAAACATGGTAGAATTAAAAGTTGACAATATTGATTGTTATTACGAGTCCACAAAAATAATTGAAAACATCAGCCTTCACACACAAACTGGACAGTTCGTAGGCATTCTTGGACCTAACGGGTCAGGGAAAACAACTCTGCTCAAAAGCATAAGTCATACCCTAAAACCCAAAGTAGGTACAATCATCCTAGGCGACCAAGATATCTATACAATGAAAGCTATCGATGTAGCTAAGCAAATGGCCGTTGTCTCCCAAGGATCTACTGTTGCATTTAGCTTTACTGCACTTGATGTGGTATTGATGGGCCGCTCACCGCATCTTTCCCGCTTTGCTATAGAGAGTGAAAAAGACGTAGCTATCGCCAAAAACGCAATGGCTTATACCGGAACCTTGCATCTCCAAGATCGTTTAATAACTGAATTAAGCGGCGGCGAACGCCAGCGTATCATTATAAGCCGCGCCTTAGCCCAAGAACCCCAAGTTCTACTCCTTGATGAACCCACTACTTTTCTTGATGTAGCTAATCAACTTGAAATAATGGATTTGCTCAAGCGGTTATGTGACGATAAAAAACTTGTAGTTGTAGGCGTATTTCATGATTTCAACCTTGCCGCCCGTTACTGTGACTCTTTAATACTGTTAAAAAACGGAAAAATAGTTGCTACCGGAAATACCGATATCCTAACAAGCGAAAATATTAAAACAATTTTTAACATTGACACCATTGTAAAGCAAAATTCCATGACAAAAACCCCCTACATCATTCCTCTCTCAATTAACCACGCAGCACCCAAACGCAGTTTAACTGTTCATATAATCTGCGGGGCAGGAAGCGGCAGTTCACTTATGAAACAATTAATTGATGATGGCTACAACGTAACTGCGGGAGTATTAAACTTGCTAGATACCGACCAAGAAACCGCAAGCTTTCTAAAAATACCCATAACAACCGAAGCTCCCATGTCTCCAATAAGTGAAGTCGCTCACAATAATAACTTACAATTAATAAAAAAAGCAGATTTCGTAATCGTAACATCTTTCCCATACGGCTACGGCAACATTAAAAATCTAGACGCCGCCCTCTATGCGGTAGATCAGGGTATCCCTACTTTTATGATAGATGAATATGCATATCTAATCGGGTTGCAAGATTACACAAAAGGCCAAGCACAAGAAAAACTACAACTCCTCAAAAACAAAGGCATCACATCCGTTAAAGATGAACCCGCCCTCTTAGCCGCCCTTAATTGTTTAGCCAAAAAACATGCAGACCACAAAACAATTGCCCCTCAACCAGTAACAACAGTGATAGCTGAGCTACCCGAGGAGGTTAGTCCTTGAAAAGTATTGCATTTTATGGCAAAGGCGGCATAGGCAAATCCACAACCATCTCAAATGTTATCGCCGCACTGTCGTTGAAGGGTAAAAAAATCCTCCAAATAGGCTGCGACCCTAAACACGACTCAACACGTCTGCTCCTAGGAGGATTTACCCAAACAACCGTACTTGAACAACTAAACCGCACCGGCACAGTCTCTCTTGATACAGTGATGCTAACTGGCTATAACCAAGTAAAATGCATCGAAGCAGGAGGCCCTGAACCCGGCGTAGGCTGTGCTGGCAGAGGAATAATTCAAACACTCCAACTCCTAAAAGACCAAGGCCTAGACACCAACCAATTTGATTACGTCTTTTTCGACGTCTTAGGTGATGTTGTCTGTGGTGGTTTTGCTGTTCCAATGCGTGATGGCTACGCCGACGAAATATACATCGTATCATCAGGTGAAATAGCCTCCATCTATGCCGCCAACAACATAGCAAAAGGCTTACAAAGATTCACATCCACACATGGAAAACTCGGCGGCATAATAGGCAACCAACGAGGAACAAACAATGAACGCCAAGTGCTAGAAGAATTCGCTAAAAAAATTGGCACCCAACTAATCGCCGCTATCCCACGAAGTGAACTTATTCCCCAAGCAGAACTGAACTCTAAAACCATCATGGAATTTGCACCCAACACTGAACTAGCCAATATCTACTCAGAAATCGCCAACCACATCGAACAACACTCAAACCCTGTAATACCAACCCCTCTCTCAGACAAAGAACTCGAAGCCTTCATCTATGAATTCTGCTACAACACAAAACCCCAAACAACCCCTCCCCAACTTCCCAAAACCCCCCAAAACAATAACCCCCCAAAACAAACAACAAACCAAATCCCAACTAACTCTAAAAACATCATTCCAAACAAACCAAACATTCAAACCCCGACTCCAAAAGAACGCATACCCATATATGGCTGCTCACTCACTGGCGCTTACAACATCATAAATCAAATTCAAGACGCAACCGCTCTTATGGATTCCCCCCAAGGCTGCGCCTACATCAGCTACTGTATACACCAAAAAGCCCCTCCCGACTTATACCCTCTGGATCTTCCCAATCTTCTCTGTACAAATATGCAAGAAACTGACGTGATATTTGGCGGCACAAAAAACATAGAAGACACCTTAATCTACATCAAAACAAAATTTCCCACCCAACCGATTTTTCTAATAACCTCCTGCACTGCAGGACTAATTGGAGATGACATTAACTCACTTATATCAAAATTAAACACCGATAACCAAAAAATACTCCACATTCCCTCCGACGGCGTAATGGGCGGCGACTTTTACTCAGGTATGCTTACTGCCTGCCAGTTAATCGCCGAACAATTCATAGATAAAACTATCAACCCAACCAATGACACCATAAACCTTATCGGCGAACAAAACCTCGCTACCACCGCTAACCCAAACTTCCAAACAATACACCACATCCTAACTGCTTTGGGCATAAAAATAAACTGCCGCTACATCAGACAAACCACCATAGACCAAATAAAAAACTTTAAAAAAGCAAAAATTAATTTGCCTGTAGCAAACGGACCCACCACCGATGCCCTCTGCGCATTTCTAGATAAGAACTTTGGAACCCAAACACTCCAAACCCCTGTGCCCATCGGATTTGAACAAACCGCCGAATTTACTCGTATAATCGCACAACAATTTGGCAAAGAAGCCTTAGCAGAAAAACTCATAACAGAAACCCAAACAAACTACAAAAAGGAGATCGAACAATTAAAACCCCATTTTACAGGAAAAAAAGCCCTAATCAACTCAAACGGAGCTAACATCGAATGGCTCCACTCCACCCTAACCGCTTTAGAGGTGGAAGTAAAACACATCAACGCCTTTAACATATTTGCCCCCGAAGAAAGAGCCCTGCCTAAACCTGAAGCAAACTATACAACAGACTACATAGAAGAAGCCATACGTTTGAATCACCCCGATTTCGTTTTATCCGCCCGCCCTCTAATAACCACTGTTCCCTGTGTCTCTTTTCCTGTACTTCCTCCCTATGGTTTTAACATTGGTTTAGACTATGCTAAAGCCCTTTGCTTAAAATTAAAAATCCCCTTTATCGAAGGCTGGCGATATGATGATGAATAATTCCTCAAAAGCTTCCCATAGACCAGACTCACTCATAGGCGCCATAGCTGCCTTTGAAGGCATTCAAGAAGCCTGTACACTTCTAAACGGTCCCATAGGCTGTAAGACCTATCCTGCATACATGTCAAGCCTGATGGCCTCACATCCCCAATCTGTTGATGTCAACTATTTTGCTGATTTTTATTTTGGCCAACCAAGAATCCCTTGCACCTACATAGATGAAACCGATTTCGTATATGGGAGTGAACCCAAAGTTACCCAAGCCCTAAAACAGCTCGAACAAAACAAACACGGACTCATAGGGGTCATCAATCATTCAGGTACCTCCATTATCGGTGATGACCTAACTCAAATCATCCAAAACGCAAACATTAAAACCCTATCTGTAGCCATCGACAGTACCGGCTTTACTGGAACATATGCCTCTGGATTTCAGGATGCGGTCATTAAAATTCTGGATCACATATTAATTAAACGTAATCAAAAAATTTCTCGTACCGTTAACATTATTGGCAGTACCATTTTTCATTATAACTGGGAAAATGACCTCGCCGAAATTAAGCGGATGCTAAAACTTCTGGGTATCCACACAGTATCTGTTATTTGTGCAGGCGAATCTATATCTAATCTGCAAAGAGCTAGTCAGGCTGAACTTAATCTAGTTCTCAACGAAGAATACGGTGACAAAATTGCTTCTTATCTAGAAAATAAGTGTGGCATTCCCCATATCGATTTAAATCTTCAGGCACCCTACGGTCTATCTGCCTCTGAAGCATGGTTTAAAGCAGTTGCCGACTTTTTTGATATCTCCAGTGAAACTATAACTCTTGAATCTAGTCGTGTTCGAAAGAAATGTTATCCAGCTCTTGCCCGAGTATCTTCTTTTACCAGTAGTCTTAGAGGTATGCCCTTTGCTGTTTTTGGTGATTCCTCCCAAGTTTATGCACTGACAACTTTTCTCTATGAATACTTGGGCATGTTACCGGTTGTTGTGGGAATTAAAGAATCAGGCCCCAAAAACTCTGAATCTATTAAAGCATATTTATCTCGTAATCTGCTAAATGCGCCTGTACTTGTTAACCCTGATCAGTATGAGTTAATGGATTATCTTAGAAAAACAACACCCAGCTTACTCTTAGGTAGCGGTATTGAAAAAAATATTTCTTTACTACTTCCAAGTCCGCCCCAATTTATCCCTATAACTTTTCCCTACCATGAAAGAGTTACCCTGACAAATCGTCCTTTAATGGGTTTTAATGGTGTTCTAACTCTTATTGAAGATATACTCAATGCAGTAAGGCATGTGAAATATTGGTGATTTGATTGTAAATTGATGCGTTTATTTTGTCAAGTGTTCTCTATCGTCTTTTTTAAATGTTGATTGGGTGTTTTCTGTTTGTTTTTGGTTGGGTGGTTTTTTGGTGTTTTGATGATGGTGTTTGTTGTTTTTGTGTTTTGTTGTTTTGTATACCTTAAAAGTTATCAACTAAACATTAACTTAACTTGAACTAAAGTTTATATGCGTTGTTGGCTATTGACTGAAATGAGGGATAAGCCCAAGGCACATCGGTATCCCAAAATTGGGTGGACTCTCTCATGTGGTCGTGCAAAACCTGAATCTATCGTGGACCCGGTTACCCCCCGGGCAACCCACGTAGATTCATAAAGTTTTGATATTGTTGCTCTTTTGATCCTCATTTTTGATTTGGTTGCTTGTGTTGATGGCTGTTTGACAAATTCTGCTGTGGTGTGCAGAGTGCTGGTGGTGTTGCTGTGGGCTTTTTTTGTTATCTTTATTTCTTAACTTATAAAGATCAACTTTACATTAACTTAAATTGAACTAAAGTTTATATGTGCGGTTGGGTACCTCCCTAAATGAGGTGAGTAGATAGAAGCCTGAGTCACACCAAACTCAACGATCTATCATAGATTACCGCCAAGATCTCTGGAATCTATCGTGGGTTCCGTTTCCTGACTTGGTAAACAACCCGCGATAGATTATCCAACACCTATCCTGCCTTGAGGATACTTACTTTTGGTTAACTAATGCAAAGTATTTGTCAATTAGCTCTTAGAATGTTTCACTTGTAACACTCCAGCCAGTCTGTCGCCATCTGAAAAACTCTTGTGTGTATGTATACGGTGGCGTAGCCATACACTTGCCTATACACAAGTTTCTGCTAACGCTCAAGGTGTTCTATCTATTAAATTGACTACCCTTTGTTTTTGAGGTATATTTCTGCAGGTGTTAACTATTTTATTCCTTCATGCGGTCCAAGTCCACCTGTCTGGCCTTTGGGTTTTTCCTGCAACCCACTCCACCCTTGGTTTGATAGCGGTTCCATCAACGATAGAACGACTTTCCATCAACCCGTATCTGAGCACATATGTCAGTAACAGCCACTCCTTCCAGCCGCTTATTAACAATCTATATTTTGAGTTTTTCCCAAGCCCTCCAACAAAGAGCCACTCTTCTAACTTTAAAAAGTGTGGCCCATTTAAAAGATAGAACAAACAAGCCCTAAGACGAAAAAACCTTAATTAGAGCCTTGTGACTCAAAGTAACATTGGGTTGGACTGGGTTTTTACCAGTCTTGATATCCCAATTAAATAGGTGAATTTTTTTTGAGAAAATTCTTAATAGTGTCTCTATTGTGTTTAACAATACTTCTAAGTCCAATAGTTACCGCAATCGTTTTAGGTGAACCTGCTGGAAATTGTATAAAGTTTCATGAGGTCTGGGATCCTGATGGGTCGGTCCGCAATTGGGTGCCTGGTAATCCCAAGGGTTACACTGAAGGCGAAACAGTTCCTTTTAGAGTAACAATTGACGGCGTTACAGAAGGGCAGACGCTATGGTTTATAGTAGAACTTGCCCTTAACACTTCTGATGCTTATGGCTTTACCTGTATAGAACCTTGGGATACAACTTTTTATCAAGATGGAATCAATATGACTCCACCACCGTTTGACCATGCCTTAACAGGTAACATGGATGGATTCAACGCGGAGGGAGCCAAAATTGACACCGTTAACTTTCTTGGCTACAACGATGGATATCAAAGATGGAATGTAACCTTTACAATAACTGATGACACACAACCAGTTTACGTTGTATACGGCGGCCATTTAGCGGCCACTGGTGACCCTATCGCTTCTGGAGGTATAGTTCCTCAAGGTCAAGGTGCCTCTCACGGGAATGGCGTTTTCCAAGCAAGAGTAACGTCACCTGGAACTGGCGACAAAACTGTCAACATTAACCCTAATAATATAACTGAAAGGGCTGCTGTTGTATCATCAATCAATGTCGCTAAAGTAACGGTTCCCTCTGGATCTTCAACGCCATTTACCTTCATCACAACCGCTCCAATTGGAACTTTCACACTAACTGATACCTCCATACCCTGGAATAGTGGAAACTTGTTACCTGGAACCTACTATATCACCGAATTACCTGTCGCGGGTTGGAGTCTTTCAAGTATTATTGTGAATGATCCAAATGGGGGATCTACTGTGGATTTGGTAACCGGTACAGCAACTATCAACCTGCAAGCTAATAATCATGTAACTGTTGTTTTTGTTAATGTTGAGGAGGAGGCGCCTTTGTTTGGTTCTATTAGTGTTGTTAAGTCGACTTGTCCTGCTGGTTCTTCGGCTGTCTTTGATTTCGTTACTTCTGTTGTGCCTCCTGGGTTCTTTACGTTGTCTGATGGTGGTATTTGGAATAGTGGTGATTTGGCGCCTGGTACTTATTTTGTTACTGAGTTGCCTTTGGCGGGTTGGGATATTTCTAATATTATTGTGGATGCTCCCAGTGGTAGTTATTCGGTGGATTTGGCGTCTGGTACGGTGACTATTGATTTAGAATCGGGTAGTCATGTGACTATAGTTTATGCCAATACCGAGAAGACACCGCAACATTGTTGTTGTGTGCCAAAAGCACCTTGTTGCTGTAAGTGTGATTGCTGTTGTACTAAAAACTCCTGTAAAGCTTGTTGTGATCGCCATTTATGTTGTTGTGTGCCAAAAGCGTCTTGTAACTGTAAGAATAAGGTTTCGAATAATTCATATGCTGATGACATTGAAAGTGGCCCAAATAACACACAAATAACAACTGTTGACTCGTCAACTTCTATGCTTACATCATCATCTCCTGTCCAAACAACATTATCATCAAATAATTCATTGGATCGTTCTGATTTATCAAGCGTTTTGCCATCACAAACCACCTCACCAACACCAACCCCGTCTGCTTCTGATGACTCAGTAATGTTCGGCTTAGCTTGGATAGGCGTTGCTGTAGTGGCACTGTTTGTTGCTATTACAACACTGTTGTCAATTACTTTGCTATACTTGCGTAAAAGGCATGTCTTTAGCCGTTAATCCTATATCCCAAACTGTTGGAGTGCACTGAGGGTAGGGTTTGTGTTGGTGATTGCGTTGCTACGCTTCTCACTAAACTGTAAAAAATAGTAGTCAGCTTAGAGGTCATAGCCTCTTGCTGTGATCATTTTTCCGTTGATGACTTTGGTGGCGGAGTTGCCGATAACTATGGTTGTGACCATGTCGATGTTGCAGTTGAGCATGTCTTTGAGTGTTGTGATGGTGCTGGTTTGTCCTTCGCGTCCTGCTTGTCGCACGATACCTACAGGCGTTTTGGGGTTAATGTGTTTGAGCATAATCTCATAGGCTTTTGTTAGTGGGTCGATGCGTCCTTGGCTTTGTGGGTTATAGAGTACAATGGACATATCCGCTAGTGCGACTGCTTCTAGTCGGTGCTCGATTTTTTCCCACGGTGTTAGCAGATCACTTAGACTGATAACTGCAAAGTCACTTACTAACGGTGCGCCTAAAATGGCTGATGCAGATGTTGCTGCTGTTACACCTGGCACAACTTCTACCGGCACTGGGTTTGGGTCTTTGGCGGCTACCTCTAGCACAACGCCTGCCATTCCATATACACCTGGATCACCGCTAGATACCATAACAACTTGTTTGCCTGCTTTGGCTCTATCAACTGCAATTTTGGCTCGTTCCACTTCTCTGCCCATAGTGCCTGATATAACTTCAGCATCTTTTTTGGTAATGTTTTCGACAAGTTTGATATAGGTTCCATAACCAACAACGACATCGGCAGTTTCGATTTCTGTTCTGGCTTTGGGTGTGAGATGTTCGGGGTTGCCGGGTCCGATGCCGACTACACTTACTCTGCCTCGGCTACTGCCACTGTTGTCCCGTTTAGTTTGGTTTTCTTGAGAATCAGTTTTGAATTGTTTCCCGCTATCAGTAGTGCTGCTCGTTCGCATACTCCTCCAACACCAATTTTTTGTTGAACCATCGCTGAATCTGGTGACAGATCAGCATATGTCACTGAACGAAGTGCATCGACACTTAAAAACTCAAGCGGTGCTCCCAGGGCCTCCACTGCATCTATCATGGGCTGAGAGCTACGTTTTATATCAACCGTTGCAAAAGCGGTTACTCTTTGTAGCGGCACATGAATCTGTTCTAGTGCCTTTTCTACGGTTGTAACTATGTCTTTTGTGGGGGTGTCTTTGCGTGCACCCAAGCCAACTATGATGCGTTTGGCGTTTAGTATGGTGAGGGGTTTTTTGGATTTGAGCGTAAGGGGTTTTTGGGTGATTATGATACCTGCATCATAGTAGGTATCTATAATTTCTATGGCTTCGGTGCTGGTTTGAACCTTTTTTATATCAAAATCGCTCAGAGCCTCTAGGGGCATTTTGATATCACCCACCAATACAGCGGCAAGGTGCCCATCATTTACTATTGCTGAGTTTACAGCAACAAGGCTGTCTGGATTTTGTATTGATAAATGCATGGTTCGGGCGAGTTCATCTGCGCTCTGCTTACCTAGTGCATCCGAAGCTGTGGTTATGACGGGGATGGCGTTGATGCCCATGGCGATGGTTCGGGTTAGATCGTTTGCGCCGCCTATATGTCCTGAGAGGAGGCTTATGACAAATTTACCTGCGGCATCTACACCTATAACTGGTGGATCGGTAAGTTTGCTCTCAAGAAGTGGTGCAACGGCGCGGATAATTATACCACTTGCCATGACTGCCACTAGGGCCTTTGTTTTGTTATAATTTTCTTTTATAAAATCTGCAAAGTTTGTCTCTATGGTTGTGACGCCGGGTTGGCTATATTTTTTTGGGGCATAAACAATGGCACCTAACCCGCAGATATCGAGTGCTTTTTGGATTTTTAGTGCGGTTTCAATACCGCGGCGGGTTATGGCAACAATTGTTATGCCCTGGTTTGTCATTTACTCCTCGCCCTTACGGAACCCCGTGGTGAATGTGGGGTCGTAGAGTTTAGAGTAGTCATAGGTTTGTGGGTCTAGGACTTTACCGACAAAGATGAGTGCGGTTTCGGTTATGTTTTGGGCTTTGACTTTCTCGACGATGTCGTTGAGGGTGCCTTTGACGATTTTTTGTTCTGGCCAAGTTGCTTTGTAGACCACTTGGCAGGGTGTATCTTTGGGGTAACCTCCTATTTGGAGATCCTCAACTACGCGGGCAATGTGGGGTGTGCCTAAAAAGATAACCATGGTGGCTTGGTGTGCGGCGAGTTTTTGGATGCTTTCGGCTTCGGGTACAGGGGTGCGTCCTTTGGGGCGGGTGATTATGACGGTTTGACTGATGTTTGGCAGTGTTAGTTCTCTGTTTAGTGCTGCTGCACCGCCTAGCAGACAGCTGATGCCGGGGATGCGGAAGTATTCAATACCCTCACTGTCTAGGGCCGTCATGACTTCTTGAATTGCACCATAAAAGCTGGGATCTCCATCGTGGAGTCGAACCACCAGTTTGTTTGCTTTAACGCCGCTAACCATAACTTGGAGCATTTCAGGCAGGCCCATCTTGGCGCTGTCGTAGAGCTCAACGTTTGATTTGCAGTATTTGAGATATTCTGGATTTAGCAGACTGCCTGTGTAGAGAACTATGTCTGCTTGTTCGAGCCATTTTTTGCCTTTTAGAGTTATAAGTTCAGGGTCGCCTGATCCGGCGCCGATAAACACCACTTTATTCATGTTTACAACAACATCCTTTGTGCCCGTTGTTTTGTTTCCAGTGAATAGGTACTGGATTTTTTTTAACGATAGCAACTGAAAAATAATCTTCTTGTACATCCCAGTTGCTAACTTCCTCTAGTTTGCCCACAAATACCTTCTCCTCAGATAGAGTGCATCGTTTAACCAGTGCAACGGTCGAGTTTTTGGTGAAACCTGCTTTGAGCAGGGTGGGTATGAGTTCTTTTATGTGAAACGCGCATTTCATAAATACCAGATTGTCTGCGTGTTTGGCGGCATCTTCTAAGTGGGCCGAGTCAAGGTTTGTGGGAATGATGGTAACAACTTCATCTTTCTCAGCTAAAGGTACCTTTGATGAGGATGCGGCTGCGGTAACTGAGGTTACCCCTGGAATAATCTCTAGTTCGATTTCGGGGTAGGTTTCTTTGACACATTCATAGAGGTAGCGAAAAGTACTATAGAGCATAGGATCGCCAAGGGTGATAAAGGCCACATCTTTGCCTTTTTGGGCTTTCTCAGCAACTATCTTTGCGTTTTCTACCCAAAGTTTGCGGTTATTGAGATCATCTTTAGTCATGGGAAAAACAAGTTCTATGATCTCCGCGGGAGTTGTGCGCTCCTCTAAGACTTCTTTAATCATACCTAGCGCCATGCTGGGTTTATTTATGTGGCTCTTAGGTATGCAGATAATATCTACTTTTTTGAGAGCCTTTGCAGCCTTGAATGTAAGAAGCTCGGGGTCGCCTGGACCAACGCCAATGCCGATAAATACGCCAACCAATTAACATACCTCTCAAAGTTTTGTTGCTGAAACTATGGTTACTGGATTTCTTGCCATCATCATGGTCCCGCTGTTTATTTGTTTTCCCTTGGCCACTGAAATATTAACCACATCGATATCTCTGTAGCCCAAGGCCTTCAATTCCGCAATGGCGGTAGTTGCGGTTTCTAGCAATATCGCATTTATGACGATTCTGCCGCCGGATTTGAGTTTATAGTGAACCGTTTGAATAGTGGGTCTCAAAGCAGGACCTGCTCCGCCTATAAATACTGCATCTGCATTGGGTGGCAACAAGAGGGCCTCAGGCGCTTTTCCCCTTGTAACTATGGTAATGTTTTCCACTCCAAATTTTTCTACGTTACTTTTTGTTAAATCTATCGCAGCGGGGTCTTCATCGATGGCATACACTTTGCCTTTTGAACCAATTTGTATGGCTGCTTCAACAGTTAAGCCTCCTGTACCGCAGCCTACATCAATCACGACTGCACCCTCGCTTAGACGTGCTTTGGCTATAGTGATTACTCGAATTTCTTCTTTAGTTGGTCCTGGAACTGTGTCGCGTTGATTAAACGCTTCATCGGGAATTCCAGATGTTTTGTGGGGCCAGTTTTTTACCATATCTCTTCACGTGTTGTTAGTTTGGTGTTTGTTTGATAACCATTACACATAGCGAGCCAAAACTCAACCCCTCAATCCCTTCTAGGGTGGTTTGTGTGATTTTTTCGCTCTCAAGGGTTATGTTCTCACAGACATACACTTGTGTTTTTGGTTCACAGCCTGCTTTTAGCAGAAGTGCCGCTATGTTTTTTGGGGTAAAGTTTCTCTGATCCGGCAGCAACAAAATGGTTTGTTTAGCTTGTGCTACGAGGGTTAGCTTGTTTTTCTGCTCATCGGAGACTTCGCCACCATGAAAGGTAAAGAGTCTAGCGGTGTCCCAGCCGATGTTTAAGCGAGCCGCACAAGCCTGAATCGAGCTGACTCCGGGAACCACATAAATGTCCTCAGCACTAAAGAGTCCGCTCTCAAGAACCGTATGCAGTAACCCTGAGAATCCCGGATCCCCTGTTGAGAGCAAAGCCGCCTTTTTATTTTCTTTAACTGCTTGCGCTGCTCTTTTTAGGGTGTCTTGTAAATTCTTGGCAGTTAAAACAATCTGCTCGCCATGAATGTCTCCCAAAAAAAGTGCTAAGCTCCGTTGTGCTCCAATAACCAGATCTGCTTGTTGAACGACTTTTTTTGCCGCTGGTGTAACGTAGTCTGCTGACCCTGGTCCGATACCTACTATGTCAAGTTTTGCCAAGGTTTGTTACACCGTGCGTTTGTGTCCATGCCAAGGACTTTGCCATCCATAGCCACGATAACGACGCTTATCTTTATCTTATTTTCCACCCGGTCGCTGACCCTTTGATGTATCCGCTCAGCTATGCGGTCATAGGTTGCCTCTACCAAGTTTGCGGTTTGCAGAATTGCTGTAGCCTCATCAGAGGTGTTTGCTTCTAAGAGTTCGTTGACAAGTTTTTGATCTGCTCCCACCGCGCCGGCATAAGCTGCTATGACTTCGTTTCTTGAGTCCCCAACTTTGTGGTGAGTGTTAAAGATGTTTGCGGCTAACTTGACCAGTTTACCTGAGTGCCCCAAGAGAAT
>JAIRQQ010000018.1 GCA_031256395.1 Nitrososphaerota archaeon | reverse complement strand
ACTTTGCAACCCAGGCGTGCCAAGCCAACAGTGGTGTTGGCTGCTGAGCCGCCGCAGGCTTCGGTGGAGTCGTGGATAAAGCTTTCATCGTCGGCTCCTGCGATTTTGTCCACTTTTAGCAGGGTATCGACATTTAGTGCTCCAAATCCAATAACATCAAAGCGGGTCATTGGAAAACCTCCCGAAGAGGGATTTTGTACTGACCTAGTTTACCCTCATAGTTACCAGCTGAAATACGTACGACACCTTCGATGTCTAACATGGCCTCGATGCCTGCTTTGGTTGCGGCTTTGATTGCCTCCACTGAGACGCCGTCATAGACGACCTCTGCGATGTAATTTACGCCGTCGGGTACTTGGGATTTGTCGCCTAACTTTGTTTTGAGTGATGGACAGAAGTAGTGGTTGGTTGTGGGGCCGATTTGGGGGAAGTTTGTTTCGGGTTTGCTGCCTGCTGAGCATATATCAAAGGTTGTAACAACTCCGTCAATGTGGTGGATGGCATCTAGGGCTTGGGCGCCGGCTTGTTTGAGGGCTTCTTTGGTTGTGCACATAAACCAAATGTTGCCGCCCATTACGCCTCGGGCGTAGCCGATGTGGCGTTCAATAACAAAATCAGGCACCATCAAGGGAACCACAATGACCTCTCGGTTGTGGCGTTTTTCGACCCATTCATGTCCGTCGCCGCAGTGGCCTATGCGTTCCATCATGTCCATTTTGCCCTCGGCGTCTGGCAGGGCGTCATAGACTGCGGTGAAGGGTTTGACAAGTATGTCTTGGCGGATGCGGTAGCTGAGTTCTTTTTCGAATTTTTCTACGGATTGTGCAAAGTCTTTTTTGGCATTGATTTCGCCCCAGAGCTGCAATATGGCGCCAACTCGACCGTCAGGGGTTTGCTCGGGGCTGAGGTAGCGTTCTACGCCGCCTTCGGTTCTGCCGATTACCACTGAGGGGGTTGCGGTAGCATCAGAGGCGGCTTTGCAGAGAGTTTCCACATCATCTGCGGTTATAATTATGCGGCAATAGATGCCGGAAAATGCTTCTATGAAGGTATCATCGATTTTTTTATTCATCATATTATCCTAGTCTCCCAATTTTTTCTCCACGTATTTTTTCTCTAAATACACAGCTTTTCTGTGCGATTTTTTTTATGGTTTTAGGTGTTATTATTTGGACTTCAGGTAACGTATCGGGGTAAATTGTGATGGGATGTTTTAGCATGCCAACCAGGGGGCTGTTTTTATCAAGTAAGGTTTTGCACCAGAACCCAATATATTTGTTTAGGAGGTTTTTTTTGTTGGTTTGGTAGCAGAATAATTGTGCAAGGGCCGCAGTTGCAAGGGTACTCTCGGAGAGCACGGCGACTTGGGCGTTTGCTACTGCATAAAAGTTACCATTAAACGAGACTGCTAAACCGCCGGATTGGCTAACCAATCGAAAGGCGTCCACATCGGTTATGCTGTCACCGACATACATCACATTTGAGAGCTGTGCGCCGGATCGTTTGATGGCATCACAGATGGCTTGGGCTTTTTGGGGGCCTCCAACTGTAACCACATCGGTTAATAGTTTACCGGCATTTGTTTTTGGGAGTTCAACCTCAAAAATTTCATCTAAACGTCGGATTATTTTTTGGTCTGCTGCTGAGAAATCGTTGAGGGATTTAGCAGAGGGGGGTATGGTAATTTTGGGCATCTGGGCTATTTCTTGTGCGAGTTCTTTTAGGCGGGTTTGTTCTTTGGGGTTGATGGGGTATTTGTCGAGGTTGACTTTTGTGCAGTAGGTGTTTTTGTAGGGAAAGTTTAGGGTTTTGCAGAGGGCTTTTATGTAGTGTTCGTAGCTGGTGCTAACGATAAAGACTTCAGCTAGGTCGTTTATGAAGTTCAATGTGTCGGTGATGTGAGGTAGCAGGGTGATGTTTTGGGTGCAGAATTCTTCGAGTTGGTTGTCGGTGAGGTTGTATGCTTTAAAGAAGGGCAGAATTAAACGCAGGGTACTGCCTGCGGAGTAGTTGGGTTTGTGGAGATTATCGGCTAGTACATCGTCATAGCAGCTTAGATTAGAAAAGAGGGCCGCGCCGTTTGGGATAAAATGTTGGGCTAATTCGTAGGCGTTATCATTTTTTGAGATGGGCCCCTCACAGTCAGAAACCACAAGGTACTTGGTATATGGGGGTTTCATCTGCGGAGTTGCTCCAGGTTTTGGATGCTTTTTGTGATGTGTTCTTTAGCGGCTATATCGGTGCGGTTCCATAATGCGCCGCCGGTGATGGTTTTTGCGCCTTCTTGGCTGATTTGGCGGGCTTCTTCTATGGAATCGCCGATGCCAAGAATGCCAAGGGTTCGGGATTTAAGGGCGTATGTTTGGCCGTTTTGGATTTCCATAGAGCCGGGGTAGATGCGGATTTTATCGCCGTATTTTTGGGTGAGAGCTTGGGCTTTTGTTAAATCAACGGGGGTGCCGATGTCGGCTTGGTTTATTTTGTCGGGATGAAGGGATGAGTAGCCGCCGTAGTCGGGGGGTACTTTGTAGGTTAGAACCGTTGCGGCTTTTTGGGTTGCAACGTCTCGCAGGGTGCCCTCTATCATGCGGTAGCAGGTATCAACAAAATCGTCTTTTAGGATGGGGAGCAGATTCATGATTTCGGGGTCGCCTGGGCGACTGTTGATTTCTAGGATTTTTATACCTTGGGCGGTGTGCATAAATGCGAGATAGAGAGGTACGCCGCGCAGAGCAGTGTCATCGGGGATTTTCTTTTTCCAGCCCTCAAAGATGCTTTGTGCCAAGGAGAGTTCAGCTTCGCGGTCAGCGGTTGTGAGAAAGGGCAGGTAGTCTTTTTGGTCTTTGTATGAGCCCATGCCGCCGGTGTTGGGGCCTTGATCGTCATTGAAAGCGCGTTTGTAGTCACGGGTGTCGGGGAGGGGAATGAAGTGTTTGCCGTCGCAAAATCCCATGCAGCTGGATTCTTCGCCGGGTACTTTTTCTTCGATAATAACCGAGTTGGATTTAAAGCTGGAGAGAAAATGTTCAAAGAGCTGCTCGCGGGTGGTGAAGTGATCACCCCAGACACCAACGCCTTTGCCCAGTGCGGGTTTGTCGGGTTTAACAACCGCATTGTTGTCAAGCTCATCGAGCCATTTGTAGACATCAGCTTTTGCATCTGCTAAGTTGGGGTAGTCGTGGGGGTTGAAAACTTTGAAACGAGGATTAGCTTGAGGTGCGATCTCTTCAAAGAGAATACGCTGCGCCACTTTGCTCTCCTCAATTGCATACGCCTTTTTGGGGCAGATTACGGGGATGTGAGTTTTTTCCTCGATTAAATCGCGGATACCTTTGATGATGGGGTTTTCTGAACCTACTAAAACAAAGTCTAGATGATCTTTGTTTGTTTGGGCAAAATGGCAGATGTCATCAACATCAAGGCTGGGGATAACCACGTGTTTAGCGGCGTGTTTGGCGTTGAAGGGGTTACATTGTTTATCGGCGATATAGAGTTCAACTTTGTGGTTTGGACTCCTTAGAAGTGCATCAGCCATAGCGACTTCTCGTGCACCATAGGAAACCAGCAAAACACCTGTTTTTTCCAATCAGATACCCCGGTATACATTATTTTGTGATGGAACGCTTAATAGCAGTTACGGCTGAACATCCTCGTTCTCATAGATTCGGCCCTTTTCCTCATAGCCTTCTTGGAAGCGTTTCTTCATAGCGTCAGCGATTTTCTGTGCACAGGGGGTAGGATATTTGCCGGTGACACATGCTAAGCAGAGCTCATCTTCTTTTTTGCCTATAGCGCTTAGCAGGCCCTCAAGGGATTGATAGCAGACTCCATCGGCGCCAATAATTTTAGCGATCTCCTCAGAGTTGTGTCGACTGCCTACGAGTTGACCATAGCTTGACATGTCAATACCGTAGAAGCAGGGACCAATGATGCGTGGGAAAGTTACAAAGACGTAGACTTTTTTTGCGCCGGCTTTGCGTAGTTTTTCAATGATGACACTTGTTGTGTCTCCCCGAACAATACTGTCCTCGGTGATGATGACCCGTTTGTCTTTAACTTTGGCATCTAGGATGTTGATTTTTTTGTCTATGGTGGAGTAGCGTTCGGCGTTTAGCAAAATAAAAGCACGCTCAGTGACATAGCGGTGACGACGTGAGGCACGTTCCCAGCGAAGACCGGATTCTTCATGAACACCCATAGCAGAATCATCGCCAGTTTCAGGTACCGATAGGATGATATCACCATCTTTGGCTATTTGAGGGAATTCTTTGACAATGTTGCGTCCAAAGTCCTCACGGATCTCATAGACGTATTTGCCGTTAAAGATTGAATCAGGCCGAGCAAAATATGCAAACTCGAAAGCACAAAAAGCAGGTCGGGGGTTGGGGATTACTTGGATACGTTTAAACCCTTCTTTGGAGACAGTGACCAGTTCGCCGGGGTTTAATTCAAAGTCCCGAACAAAGCTATTCATATCTAAACTAACAGTTTCAGATGAAAACGCATAGGTTTTGCTTTTAGGGTCATGTCCAGCGCAGAGCGGCTTTATACCATGAGGATCTTTGAAAGCAAAAAAAGTGCCATCACCGGTTATACCCGTAACGCTAAAGGCACCATCTAGGCTCTCCATAACGCTCTTGGCGGCCAGAACCAAATCATTGGTCTGCTTGAGACCAAGAAGCATCTTGTGGCAAACCAGATCTGAATCACAGTTATAGACAAAGTTGGGAAAATTCTCAGCCATCTCTTTTTTTAGCGGCTGAGTATTTACAATGTTACCATTAAAAGATAGAGCAACTTTTATGCCATCTATAGAAGCTGTGAAGGGTTGAGTGCCTTGGACAATTGAGACATCATCACATTTGCCCGAAGTAGTATAGCGAACATTGCCAATGCCAATGGAGCCAGGCAAACGGCCAAACCACTCATTTATAGCATCACCTTTGACTTTTGGCACCAAGTCAAGGTTTTTGTATGCATAAAATTCACCATTGCTGTATGTGAGAAAACCATGTGACTGGTGTCCTCTGTGGTTTTGTGCCCTCAGTCCCCAGTAAACATAGGGGAAGACTGGTTGATTATCATAGTTTATTACACCAAAGATACCGCAGCCCATAGTAATCACTGCTATTGTGAGTATGCATGTAATTGGGGTTTATCAATTTTTAGTACAAACCTAACAAAACCCCATGGGTTTTTTGACACCTATCAGATTGAACTAAACGTCAACAGATACAGAAAACAACAAAAAAGAGAAACTAGGGAAGAATACGACCCGAGATAAAAGCAACCAGAGCAATCAACATTGCAATCTTGAGCAGTTTTCGGGCCCGGTTGGGATCTTTAAAAATCAAGGGTATAGAACCAACAAAAATACAATCCGAAACTAGAACAATTACCAAATAACCCAAACCAAAAATCGCAAAGGGATAGTAAGCTAAAATACTAATACCAACAGCAATAACCACCAACAACGAGGCAAAAATACCAGCATTTTTGGGTCCAATGATCTTGGGTAATGTGCTACGGCCTACGTCACCTTTGATATCCTCGATATCTTTAATGATTTCACGACCAAAAATAGCCAAAAAAGAAGAACCAGCCATAACCAAGGTAGCCTCCAAGCCACCCACAATTACGCCGCCAAAGATAAAACCCAAGGCCGCCTGAAAACCCATAAGGACATTACCGGCAGCTTTCTTCTTTTTTATACCCAACTCGTAGCCGATTTGAAGAACAGATGCAAATAATACCATTACAAAAGCGGCTAAACCAGCTATTGTGCTCAAGAAGTAAGTTAGAAGGAAGCATCCGCCAAACATTACAATTGAGAAAACCAAGTAGGTTTTGGGTTTAAGTAAGCCCGAGGGCAAGGGGCGTTCGGGATGGGCAATTTTGTCTATGTCGATGTCGAGGTAATCGTTTAGGGCATTGCTGGCTAATCCAAACAAAAATCCCACAAGGGTTGCCAGAGTTGCAACTAGCCAGAAATCAACAATAGCTAAACCAGCGCCGGCAACACATGCAGCAAAAACGCCTAAGCCTACAAGTAGAGAGGTGAAGGGACGGCCTATATGTAAAATTCCGCGGAGAGACGGTTTGGTTTCGTCTGTTGCGCTAGAATTCATATATTTCCGGCCCAAGGTTCCCTGTTATCATCATTCGCTTAGTCTGAGGTACGTTTTCTGCTACGGGAATAGAGGAGGTTTTGATTTTTGCATACATGATGTCGCCGATGAGTTTCTCCACAAAGGGACGTCTGTGAACTAGATAGAGTTCGGTTTCGCGTTGAGAGCGTACGAAATCGCGTTCGCCATCGGCGTATTGTTTGAAGTATTGGGTGGATTCGTTTAGGATTTTACTTCTTAGTGCCACAGCAACCAGATAGATAAGCTGGTTATCGTTCCAAGTGCTGCTTGCAGAGCCCTGTTGGACATACATAAGACTGCTAAAATCAGAAATTGTGGGAGGAAGCATCATACCGGTTGGGAACTGGAGTTTGGTGTGGCGAATGGTTACATCTATTTTGGGGAACTCTGTGAAGAAGGATTCGTTTTTCATGGCCCAATCTAGTGAGTAATTAATTAAAAAGTTGGCCGTAAAGTTGGTGTTGCCTGCAGTTTTTTGACAGAGACGTTTTAGGCTTTCGCCAAACCCGCCTGCGGAACCGCTGGGTTCAAGTGCAGTTTCTAAATCTCCGACGAAATTGAGTTTAACACCATACTTTTGGGCGTATTCCTCATAGGTCGTATAGAGTAACTTGAGGCCTTCATAGATATCGGAGTAGTTGTCTCTTTGGCGGTGTTTTTCTTCGATGACATTAACATAGCATGCAGGCATGCCCAGCACACGCATGATGTTCATTAAGCGCACGACAAATATGCCGCCATCGTAGTAGGCATTAGAGCCTTTGAGCTGTGTGGAAGTACGCATGCCATCGGTCATATCATAGATGACGGTTTGCTTGAGGCTTTGCTCAAAGTTTTCTATACCCAAGGTTTTGCAGGCATCTTGGAAGCTTGTTTTAATGAATTCATCGCTGGGCAGTGCTATGTCCATAAGTATAACTCTCTTCGCTTAACCTTCTCTGTTCTGGCGGATAAATCTTTACCCTAAAGATCAAGAGGCAACTATTAGCAACAACGGACATAGTGTCACGTAAGTAAAAATTGTTCAAGATAAAATTAGTTAAAATTAAGAGAGTGTTTATATTTGAATGATGGTGTAGTGTTTTGAGTTGGTATTGTGTTTTGTCCAAAGTGCAAAAGCTCTCATTCAGTAAAAAATGGTCATCACCATGGCAAGCAACGGTATAAA
>JAIRQQ010000128.1 GCA_031256395.1 Nitrososphaerota archaeon | reverse complement strand
GAGGTTGTGGCCATGACAGGCGATGGCGTAAATGACGCCCCGGCGTTGAAGGCGGCTGATATTGGGATTGCGATGGGCAAATCCGGAACTGAGGTGGCTAAGAGCGCTTCAGATATGATTCTAACCGATGATAATTTTGCAACTATTGTTGAGGCTGTTGGTGAGGGCCGAAATGTCTATGCCAACATCAAAAAGACCATCAATTTCCTGCTGGTCTGTAACCTGAGTGAGATTATCATCATGGTGTTTGCACAGATGGCTGGCTGGGGTATTTTGTTAACGCCAGTTATGTTGTTGTTGATTAACTTGGTGGGCGATGGTATTCCGGGTATTAATCTTTCCCGCGAAGCCTTTGATACTAAATTGATGGATAAAAAGCCCATAAAGCGCAATGAGAGCTTCTTTAGTGACGAGTTATTACATCTGATTCTTCGCCAAACCATTGCCTGCTCAGTTGCAGTCCTAATCGGCTACTACATAGGCGCCTTTGTAACCCTGCCCGGCACAGCCGGCCCCTCCGCAGCATTGGGTCAAACTATGGCTTTTCTGATCACCGGGTTGACCTCTATAGTACATGTGTTCCATGTCCGTAGCTCCAACTCGGTCTTTAAGACTCCTGTTAGAAACAACAAGCCCCTACTTATCGGCTCAGTTGCAATGCTTATCACCTTCGCGCTACTGGTCGCTTTGCCCATCGGACAAATCTTTGGCCTCACAACCATCGGCGGATTCCACTGGATAGTCGTACTGGGTCTAACATTGTTGCCCACCACAGTACGCGAAATCGGACGTCTCTTTGACAACATACCCCTCATCAAAGAACAAAAACGCACAAGACAAGAAAAAGCAAACCAACGCCGCAACAACAAAAAACGATAAAAACACCCGCCAACAAACCTCCAAACTCACCCCAAGTCTTGTGTTGTAGTTCAAACTTGGTTGGTTGATTTGACCTTTAGGCGGGTAAACTTGGTGGTTGGGTGGCAAACCTTTTATTATTTAACTGTAAAATTTTACATTCGATTGAACGGGAATGCTCATGTCTATGCGGTTCCAAGCTGATTTAGGGCAACTGTCCACCTTTGGATTCCAAAAAACTGTAATTTATGAATCCATTGTCACTACCCTAAACTCCGATTGTACCTCTAATGCGGCACCCATGGGTATAACCCTGCAGGATGAAAAACACCTAACTCTAACCATTTTTAACACCTCAAAAACCCTGCAGAACCTAAAAACCAATCCATATGCCGTCATAAACTTTACCTGTGACATAGAGCTCTTCTACAAAACGGTTTTCAAAAAAACCCTCTTTACTGGGAATCTTCCTTTGGAGTGGTTTGTCCCCGCCGAGTATGTAGCCGCAAAAAAGTTGCAAGCTGCCGAGGTTGCCCTCGAAGTCACCGTGATAGACTCTAAACCTCTAAATGATGAAAAAACCCTAGTTATCTGCCGCATTGAACACCTAACCTCCTCTCCAATTGGGGTTTCTCAACTCTACAGCCGTGCTTTTGCACTAACCCTTGAGGCTCTCATAAATGCCACCCGCATAGAAACCTATCATACAAACTCCCAAAAACAAGCCCAAACCAACAAATTAGCTGAGCAAATCTTTGACTACGCCCAAATCGTAGAACGCGTAGCACCAAACAGCATCTATACCACAGTGATGGTGGAGATGCAAAAACAAATCGCACTCTGGAGGCAACCCCAATAAAGATCTTTATCAAAACCCCCGCAAGACTCCACCTAGGTCTAATTGATATGAACGGTGAGTTAGGCCGAATATTTGGCGGCTTAGGCGTCGGCATAGATCACCCAAACGTCCTACTACACGCCCAAAGCGCCCCCAGTCTCAAAATTACCGGTGAACAAACTAATCTCGCCCAAGAAATCATCGCTCAATTTTCCACAAACTATCACATAACCCCCAAAGCACATCTCCATATCACCCAAACCATACCCTGCCACAGCGGCCTAGGCTCCGGTACCCAACTCGCCCTAGCCATAGCTGTTGCGCTTGCAAAAATCTCAAACCTCCAAGCATCCATACCCGAGCTTGCATCAAGCGTTGGACGCGCCAAACGCACAAGCGTGGGTACCAGTATCTTTGAGTATGGCGGATTTGTGGTAGATGGCGGCAAAAATCCCAAAACCAATGCCACTCCACCGCTAATTTATCACCAGCCTTTCCCTGCGGACTGGTGTTTTATTGTAGCCTCTCCCAACCAACCCAAAGGCTTAGCCAACTCTGAAGAAAAACAAGCATTTGACCAACTCACAACCATGCCTGCCCAAGACGTGGGCCAGATTTGCCGCTTAATCATGTTCAAACTACTTCCCGCCATAGCCGAACATGACATCGAAACCTTTGGAGCGGCCCTCACAGAAATCCAAATTCTAACCGGCAACCACTTTGCCCAAACCCAAGGCGGAACCTACGCCAAACCCCCAGCCACAAAATGTATTAAATTTATGCAACAACAAGGCGCCTACGGAGTCGGCCAAAGCTCCTGGGGACCCGCACTCTATGCCGTTCTAAAACAACAACAAGCAAACACATTTCTAACTAAAGTCCAAGACCACCTCCAAGCCAACACCGGCGGAGAAGCATTCATCGTAAAAGCCAACAACCAAGGCGCAACCATCAAAGTCGAGGCCTAAACATGAAGGTACTCCTTGTCACCGGACAACTAGCAACCGAAACCGTTACTACATACGCTAACCAAAGCTCAATCGAAACCGAGGTTGTTGCCCTAAAGACAGCGGTTGCCGCTTTTTTAACCCCCCAAACCATTATTGAGAGCTTAAAAGACAAAAAAAACCTCACCAGCTTTAACCTCATCCTAACCCCTGGACTACTAAGAGGAGACACAGCAACCATCACAACAGCCCTCAGGGTTCCTGCCTATAAGGGCCCCAAATATGCTGCAGATCTTTCTGTTGTACTAGATATGCTATGCGAAGTCAACCTCTCAACAACCACCCCTGCTGATGAGCTACTAAAGCAGCAGCTAACTGCAAAAGCTCTGGCAGAAATAGAAAAAGTTGAAAACCAACGCACCACCCTGCTCCAAAAACCAGGCAACATGCTGGTGGGCGGGGTTGCGGTTGGTAGAGATTTTCCTCTGCGAGTGCTTGCCGAAATCGTGGATGCCGCACTGATGGACAAAGAAACTGTTCAACAAACCGCTCGTCGCTTTGCTTTGGCAGGTGCGGATTTTATCGATGTGGGTATGGCTGCAGGTGAATCCCAACCCCAAAAAGCCGCCCAGCTGATCCACTGGGTCAGAGAAGTTACCAATTTACCGTTGAGTATTGATTCACTTGATCCAGAAGAGATTAAAGCCGCCGTAAAAGCTGGGGTACAACTAGTCTTGAGCGCTGATGCAGGAAACATCCAAGCCATAGCCCCCTGCATCAAAGATATCCCCGTGGTTGTTATCCCCACTAACCAAAACATAGGCTACATGCCAAAAAGTGCCTCTGAACGCGTCGAGTTCCTTGAAGAAATTATCACCAAAGCCCAAAGTCTAGGTGTAAATAATGTCCTAGCGGATTTGATTTTGGACCCCCAAGAAATTCTCAACTCATTTCTTGCTTTCAAAGAGTTCGCCCAGCGAAACCCTGCGGTGCCCCTGTTTGTGGGGATTTCCAATGTAACAGAGCTCTTTGACGCAGACTCTGTGGGCCTAAATGTAGTTTTGACCCGTATCTCAGCAGAAATAGGCGGAGGTATCCTCTTAGCAACCGAGAAAAGCAACAAAGCAAAAGGGACTGTTGCTGAGGAAGTTGTTGCTACAAAAATGATGTTTCTAGCTAAAAAACGCAACTCCGTCCCAAAAGACCTCGGTATAGACCTTTTGATTCTCAAAGACAAACGTGCCCACGAAGAACCCTACAACAGAAACCTAGAAGCTACCACTCAGTCTGTTATTATTGCCCCTGAAAAAGTGGAACCTGCTACACTTGATCCCATGGGTGCTTTTAGAATTTTTATAGACCACACTGACCATCTGATAGTTGCCATACGTTACTCCGTGAACAATTCACCTGAGCCTCTCAATGTTATCAAGGGAAAAACAGCTCAGGCAGTGTATACAAAAATTTTGGAGATGGGCCTAGTTTCAAAATTGGATCATTCTGCATATCTTGGTAACGAATTAACAAAAGCCGAGATAGCCCTAAAAACTGATAAGAACTACCTGCAAGATACTGCCCTATTTTAAACAATATCATAGTTTAAAGTACTAAACTTCCTGTATAAGATTAGGTCGTTTAGTTGATCATTAATCCTTCAGATGTTCTCTTCATTTATTTTGAGTTATTGTGGTAAAACGTAATCTGCGGAAATGGTTTGATTATTTATATTTCAAATGTTTGGCAGTAAATGTTATATCCAGAAAATCAAATATGCTTGTGGTTAAGCATGAATAAACTCATTGCTGTTATACTACTTTTATTTTTCATAAGCGGATCATTTGTAACAGCGCTTAATTCTGTTTCTGCCTCAGAGATAGTTGAAGATTCTTGGAATATAAAAGAGTCTATGCGTGAGCCACGAAGTGGTTTAGGTGTTGTTGCTGTAGATGGCAAAATTTACGCTATTGGAGGAGATAATTTTGGCACTAATGAGCGTTATGATCCTAAAACTGATACTTGGACCACTTTAGCACCTATGCCAACCCCCCAAAGTAACTTTGCTATAGCTACTTATCAAGGTAAAATTTACTGTATAAGCAGTACTCTTTATGATCCAGATCCCCAGCCATTTGGGGTGGGTGAGGCGGGCACTAAACCCATGCCAGTTAGTAGTAGTGCCTATATAATTGGGATAAATGAGGTTTATGATACAGTTACCAACAGTTGGGGCACTAAAACTCCCCCTCCAATTAGCTTAAATAATATTAAAGCCCATGTTGTGGGTGAAAAAATTTTCATCTTAGGCATTACAGAAATGGGATCTACTATGTCAAAGCTGGCTTTGGTTATGTATGACCCAGTTACTGATGTATGGACTGAAAAACCCAGTATACCTACCGACATCGCAACATCTATGTATGATTTTGTTTTAGCGGTAGTGGATGATAAACTATTCGTTATCGGTTCATTTTATGGTAAAACTTCCAATGGTTTTACTACTCTGGCGAGCAAAGTTATTGTTTATGATACAAAGTTTGATGTGTGGAAAGAAGTAAATTCAGCACCTATGGGCATGGTTTATGATGCAGCTACAGGTGTAACAACTGGATTTTTTGCTCCTCAAAAAATCTATTTCTTTGAGGAAACAAGAACCGATGTTTATGATCCTGTAACGAATACGTGGTCAACAGCCGAACCTATGTCCACTCCTCGGAGAATGTTTGGTGTGGCAGTTGTTGATGATCTCTTATATGCAATTGGAGGATACACCCTCAATTTCCCTGATTATAGTTCAACCATATTTATTAACGAAGTCAGTTCTGCAAATGAGCAATATGTACCCGTTGGTTATGGTAGTGTTTTGCCTTTGGGGCCTTCTCCATCTTCTAATGGTAATTCTCCCTTTGTTTCATCTGAATCTTTATGGGTTTTCTTAATTGGGTCTGTTGTAGGCATAATAGTTCTCATAGTCTGTGTTGTTGTTGGTTTATTTTTTATATCCAAGTTGCGCAAAAACAAACGCCATACCACAAAGTGAGTTTTCCGTATATTCGATATCAATAGAAAAACTATGGCGAACAGGCATAAGTATGAGCCCTAAACTTGCCGCTTGTTATTGATAACTAAAAACAGACATTATTGCACAAGATATCTGGACTTTATCTTGCTGATTTTGAGTTAAATATAGCTCATAGAGAGCCAATGCATTTTAGGCCCTGATAGTCATCTGCGCATGTAGTCATTTTTTCTATAAGTGTCATGTTTAATCCTGTAACTTCGACTGCATCGGGCATGTCTGAGATGGGCTTTAGGACAAATGCTCTTTGCATGTATTCTTTATGTGGTAAAGTCAAACCTTTTGTATTGATCACACATCGTTCATATGCTATTATGTCAATATCTATGAGTCTTGGACCCCATCTGATCGTCTTTTTTCGCCCTAAATTATTTTCAATATCCTTAATTTTACTGTACAAATCAAACGGGTTCAATGTTGTTTTTACAAGAATTGCGGCATTGTAGAATTTCTCTTGATCAACATAACCCACTGGTTCGGTTTCATACAATTTAGACTTATTTAAAATAACGATGCCGTCACAATCAGACAACATTTCTAGGGCTCTTTGCATATTTTGATGTTTATCGCCGACGTTTGACCCCAATGCCAGTACTGCTCTATATCCCTCATCGGTATCTGTTTTTGCACTTGTATCTGCGTTAACATTTGTCTCTATAATCTTGCACGTATCTTGTAGTAAAACTTGGGTTCTGTTTTTTTCAATCTCCACCCCAATACTATCCACTTGTCCCTCTAGGGGTGCTTTATTTTTTATCAATCGAATTCTGATTCTCTGTATCCGCACATCATGGCGGAAAACTTTTTCTAAAATCACAAATGCCAGCCGCTCAACAAGCCTGAAACTCTGAGTTTCAATAACTGTCTTTATTACCTCATAAATGCAGGCGTAATTCACGGTGTCCTCTAAATTATCACTTAAGTAGGCCTTTGAGAGGTCTGCCCATATTTCCATATCAACTGTGAATGCTTGTGGGTATTGTTTCTCAAAATCCAAAACTCCATGTTTTCCCCAAGCTTTTAGGCCCTCAATTAGTATTTTATCCATATGTTGCATAGGTGCTGACATTATATTCCTCTAATCATTGCATCGCTCATCTTTACGACTCTTTGCATCTCTTTTATATCATGTACCCTTATGAAATCAACCCCTTTAGCAACTCCAAGGGTAACTGTAGCGGCTGTGCCCTCTAGGCGCTCATTTACTGGCAGATCCAAAACTTTACCTATCATGGATTTTCTTGAAGTACCAAGCAAAACCGGATAGCCCAGACATCTAAGTTCCTCGAGTCGTCGCATGACTTCCAAATTTTGTTCCAAGGTTTTACCAAACCCTATCCCTGGATCCAAAACAATGTTTTCTGGTTTTAACCCTGCACTCAATGCTATATCTACACTTTTTCTCAAAGAACATGTGAGGTGGCTAAAAAGGTCCCCGGTTATGGGACCATCGGGATTGTGCATAGCAATAACTCCCGCGCCATATGCGGCTGCCCGTTGCGCAATTTTGGGTTCTTTTATCAATCCATTGACATCATTTATGATATGTACGCCTGCTTTGAGTGCCTCTTCGGCAACATATAATTTTGAAGTATCAACCGAAATGGGTACCTTGAGCGTTTTGACCAGATGCTCCACAACCCCTATTATTCTATCTAATTCTTCGCGCTCATCCACCGCGATATAGCCTGGCCTTGTGGATTCACCTCCAACATCAATTATATCCGCTCCATCGGCAACCATTTCTTCTGCCCTGCGGCATGCCGCCTCAACAAGTTGCTCTCTGTCTCTGATCGACTCTTTATCAGATGTTTTGTTGTGTGTCTCTGGTTTTAGTAGGCCATCGCCCGAAAATGAATCTGTAGTTATGTTTAAGATGCCCACGGTATATGTTTTTTTGCCGATTTCCAATCTGTGTTCTCTGCAACAATAATAGCGGGGTTCTTTTGGCTCTATGCTTTGTGCGGCTAATTGTATCTTAGAACCTATATCCGCTAATGTCTCGGGGTAGGTCTCTAATTTTTTAAGCATCTTTTTTATTTGATCTAAATTGCCCACAATAAGCGCATTTGTATTCTCCAGCACACCCTGGCTCCCGTTTCTTTGAATAAGAGCTGCGCCACCGACATTGATTAGCTCTTGTTTAAGTGTGTCTGCAACAAAAGGTGAGAGACCCTCAACAACCATACATATCTGAACGGCTTTGTTGGCCATCCACTCGGTGAGGTTGATGTCGGTTTCTATTTTATGTATTTCTTTTACTGCTTCAGCTATATTTTTTGGATAGATTATTCTTACATTAACTATAATTACCGCCCCTAACGGTGGCAATATCACTCTCGCTGATCTCGCCTTTTATGCATGTGGTGGCGGTTTTTGCTCCAGGCTTTTTTACTCCTCTCATGGTCATGCACAAGTGTTCGGCTTCAATATAGACGTATACGCCTTTGGGTTCAACGATTTCCATTATGGTCTGAGCCACCTGCGCGGTGAGTCTTTCTTGCACTTGAGGCCTTGCTGATAATATGTCAAGTATGCGCGCGGCTTTGCTAAGACCCAGTATGCGTCCGTCCTTGGGTTTGTAGGCTATACATGCTTTACCTATAAACGGTATTAAGTGGTGCTCGCATACCGATTGAAATGCAATGTCTTTTACCACAACAAGGCCGCTGTTTTCGGACTCGTGGAAAATTTTGGTACAGCCTTTTGGGTTAGTGTGGAGTCCCGCAAATATCTCTGCATACATATCTGCCACTCTTGCAGGTGTTTCAACCAGCCCTTCTCTGGTAGGATCCTCGCCAATCGCAAACAAGATTTCCTTTACTGCGTTTTCGATTCTCTTTTTATCGATCATCCGCTCACACTGCCTATCTGTTTTTCTATCTGCGTTAAATGCTTTTACTGGAACACGCTTAACCACAGATATCTGATTTAACAAGCAATAAATGCAAGGTTGGCTTTTACTTGCTGTGTTAGGCTCCCTCACACACTATTGCCTGTAAATTTTTTCATCGTTATGTAATTTTTTATATACAAATATAAAAATTCCGCAAAAATAAGCCAACAACCCTTGTTATCTCCCCTAACAACCCAAACTGCAAGTTAAAAATCTGCGCTGGGCTGTTTACTTTTTAGGTATAACTTTGTCGATAAGCTAAGAGCACAACCAATAAAAAAATAAAGTTATATGCACGGCATTTACCTAACTATTGAGGCCTAACCGTGGATTACCAAACAATATTTGAAACCTACTGTGTTGCCGCTGACTCTCAAGCGGCAGCCAAGATGAGCAAATATATGCGCGATATGTTCCCCTTTTTAGGTATCCCCACACCCAAACGCAGAGAACTCTCTAAACCCTTTTTAACTCTAGCAAAAAAAGAGCCTGCCATAAACTGGACTTTTATTGATAAATGTTGGGAAAAAGAGCGTGAATTTCAATACTTGGCTCTGGACTATTTAGCGGTGCTTGCAAAGTTGCTTGGGCCGGAGGATATTTCTCGCCTAAAAAAACTTGCTACCACCAAATCCTGGTGGGATACCATTGATTGTTTAGATCGCATTGTAGGCGGGATTGCCCTAAATTTTCCCAAAGTTAACTCGGTCTTGATTGAATGGAGTACCGATTCTAACTTTTGGCTAAGACGCATTGCTATTGACCATCAACTGATGCGAAAAGAAAAAACCAATACTGCTTTACTAGAACAAATAATCCTTAACAATTTTGGACAAACTGAATTTTTCATAAACAAAGCCATTGGCTGGAGTTTGCGCGAATACAGCAAAACAAACCCTGTCTGGGTACAAACATTCATAACAACCCACAGAGATAAAATGACTAATCTCTCCATCAAAGAAGCTAGTAAATACCTCTGATCAAAAAATGGATCTGTATCTGCTGTTGGCATTATTTAGAAGGCTAAAAATCAGCCTCAACTTGCTTTTTGTGTATATTGTTGCTGTTGTTTGTTGTTAGATGGGTATACGTGATCCATCAAAGCCTATTTTTGAAATTCCTAGTTCATCTTTGACTTCTCGGAGTTGTGTGGATGTAAATACGGGGCCGTCTCGGCATACGCGGTATTTGCCCAGCATGCAGCTTCCACATAAGCCTATGCCGCATCGCATCAGTCTCTCCAAGCTCGCCTCAAGAGGTAGTTTGTGTTGCTCAGCTAGGTCAAAGATTTTTTTAACCATCCTCTCAGGTCCACAGGTGTAGACCATATCAAAGGATTCTTTGTCAAGCAGATTTGCCAGCGGTTGGGTAACAAGACACTGCAGACCTGCTGTGCCATCGTCGGTGGTGGTTATTAGATTCTGCTCTTGACACACCCCGCCTAGTTCGCTGACAAATAGTAGCTCAGTTTTAGTTTTGGCGCCCTCTACAAAGGCCAGATGGGTAGCTTTTGGTTGCAGGCGTTTTGCTAAAAACAACAAGGGTGCGATTCCGGTTCCGCCGCCAATTAGAAGTACTCTTCCCGTGTTCTCGGTGAAGCTTGTGCCAAAGGGTCCTCGCACACCTATGGTTGCGCCTGCTTCGAGGTTGTGGAGGTGTCGGGTGGCGTCTCCTACGGCTTTAACTGCAACTGAAACTAGGTCATTTGTGGTGCCCATGATACTTAGTGGAATTTCGTCAATGCCTGGAATCCAGAGCATCAAAAACTGGCCTGGTCGAGCCGTGCTACAGAGCTTGTCTACAAAGGTGTAGGTTTTAACTGAGGGGCTCTCGGTGTGTATGTTTACTATTTGGGTAATGCGCATGGTGTTATTTTCGGTGAGCAAGACCAACAATCTCCTCTACATTTTTGTAATGTTTTTGTCTCAAATAACTCTCTACTCCTTTGGTTATGGTGCTAAAAACTGCCATGTTGTCGGCGACTGCGGTTCCGATTTGTATTGCTGAGGCGCCGGCTAAGAAGAACTCGACTGCGTCTTGCCAAGTTGTGATTCCTCCGCAACCAATTATGGGCACATCTACAATTTGTGATAGGTCATAGACACAGCGCAGTGCTACGGGTTTGATTGCGGGGCCAGACATGCCGCCTTTGATGTTGCTTAAAATTGGTTGCTGGGTTTCACTGTCAATGGCTATGGCTCTTAGGGTGTTGATTGCGGTTAGGGCGTCTGCGCCTGCTTCTACGGCGGCTTGTGCAAGCACTCCTAGGTCGGTGACGTTGGGTGAGAGTTTGACAATGAGGGGTTTGTTTATGGCGGCTTTGACTTGTTGGGTGACTTCAGCGAGTAGTTTGGGGCTTTGTCCGATTTCGGCGCCGGTTTGTTTTACATGAGGACATGAGACGTTTAGCTCTACGGCGTCTGCGCCTGCGTTGGCGGCTTTTTTGGCTGCTGTGGCGTAGTCCTCAGCTGAGTAGCCAAAGATGCTGACAATTAAGGGGATGTGCAGCAGGGTTTTGGTGTATTTGATTTCTTCGGTGAATATGTCAATGCCGGGGTTGGGTAGTCCTACGGCGTTTATCAGGCCGGCTTTTGTTTGTACTACGATGGGGTTTGCGTAGCCTGTTCGGGGTTGGGTGCCAACAGATTTGGTGACGATGGCTCCTGCGCCGCCTTTGGCTACTTGGAGAAAGGATTCTGCTGTGTATCCCATGATTCCTGATGCTAGCATGGTGGGGTTGGCTAAGTTTAAGCCGGCAAGGGTTGTGTGCATCGGATTGTTTTCCACATAAACACCTTGTATAGTCTAGGCGGATGATAAGATAAATCTTTTTTAACTAAATTCTGCTGGGTTGTGTTAGGCGTTTTTGTGTTTACTTTGGTTTGGTGATTATAAGTTTGTCGGTTGGGATTTAGAAAGAAAAATGAGGGTGGATGCAGAACTGATGAGGCTTTATTTCTTCTTTTTAGCCTTTTTTGTATCTTTTTTTGCCGCCTTAGCCACGTTACTAACCTCAAAAGGACAGAAAGCCTCAATTTATATTTAAAAATTACTAAACGCTAACAAGTCTGCCTTAACTAACAAAACCGCCTGAATTCTTGAGCTATAGCCAAAACAACCCTAAAAACAACCGATAAATTGTCTGCTTTTTCATCAATTTTTCATCTGTACACATTTAACATAAAAATGTCAAAAACAACCCAACAAAAAATAACCCCTAAAACAACACCAAACACCCCCACCCAACACCAAACCAACCCCAACAACCTCAAAAAGTCGCCATGGCCTCAAAACCTCAAACTCAAATGAAAAAAAATTTCAAATTAATGACCCTTTGAATATGAAATCCGCATACGCACTATCCGAAGAACACACAACCACCCAAGAGTTGCATTTCAGGTTTTTATAGCCAAACAATCAGTAAATGTCGATACTCTTGTCTCAAAGCCCAAAAAAACAAACCAGCCAACCCCCCCAACCCGAAATCACAATCAACCCTGCGCATGCAATAGTTGACCTACTATACCCCAACCCCAAACCAAAAACAAAAAAAACCAAAGACCCCCAACCCGAACAATCAACAATTATATGCGCACTCGACAACCCCGAAAACAACAAAAAAACATCTCATAAATATACCATCACCTACACCGATCCCCTCAACATAAAAAAACAAATTCAAAAAACAAATTATGCATCCCTAACAAACTTTCAACTAAGCCTAAGAGCAACCCAGCTCAAACAAACCGATAAAATCGATCACCTCATCTCAGTGGATGCCATACGCACAAAACTCATCCCCTACAACTTTCAGTTGCACACCGCACTGCAAGTTATAAACGAAATGAACTCAAACGCCATCTTAGCCGACGAGGTGGGTTTAGGAAAAACCATCGAAGCCGGCCTAATCATGAAAGAATTACTATTGCGAGAAGAAATAAACTCGGTACTAATTGTCGCACCCAAAAGCCTGCTCTCGCAGTGGAGAGCTGAGATGGCTGAAAAATTCGGCGAAACCTTTACCATCGCCAACGGCGCAGGAAAACGCGCCAATCTAGCCACCAACAACCGTCTCATATGCTCCCATAACATGTTACTAAAAAATCATCCCGCACTCACCAACCGAACCTGGGACCTAGTTATGGTCGATGAAGCCCATGCATTTCGCAACACTCATAGCAAAAGCCGCAACGCACTCTCTGATCTGCGCAAAAACCACCTGCTTCTGCTAACCGCAACCCCGCTATGCAACCGCCTAACCGATCTCTACAGCATTGTTGATCTAATCCAACCCGGACTCTTAGATAGCGAACGCGCCTTTATCTCCCGATTCGCCGAAGACGTCCGAAGCCGAGTAGTGCGACCCCAAGAAGCAAACTATCTCAAACACACCCTCCAAGACGTCATGTGCCGCACACTTCGCGAACAAACAGGTATCCCCTTCACTAAACGTTGCGTAGAATCCCGAACTCTTGAACCCAACGACTACGAACGCGAATTCATCGAAGAAGCAACCCAATACCTGCGCAAAGTCAGCGACAACCACTTCAAAACCATCGAAACCCTAATCGCTGAGAACCCCTCAAGAAAAATGACTGCCTCCCAGAGCAACGCCATCTTGGTCTTCCAAGCCATTACCCTCCAACAATCCTTCTCAAGCTCCCCCTACGCATCCATAGAATCCCTCAAAAAACGCCAACAACGCTTCCCCATGGAAACCGACGCCACCAACAAACTAATCGAGATGGCCCAAAAAGTAACAAGTGCCAAAATGGAGTTGCTAAAAAACGTTCTAAGAGAAGTCCCAAATGAGCAAGCAGTCATTTTCTGCCTAAGAAAAACAACTGCTCGCAAAATAAACGAAATGCTAAACGACCAATTTGGCCCCGCCGCCATCTATGTGGGCGATATGAACCAAGCTGAGCGCGATCAAGTGATTGCCAGCTTTAAGAGCGGCCAAACCAAATACCTCATCGCAACTGACGCCGCCGCAGAGGGCCTCAACCTGCAAAATTGTTGTGTATTGTTTAACTATGACCTACACTGGAACCCCATGAAAATAGAGCAACGCATCGGCAGAATTCATCGCTACAAACAAGACCGTGATGTAACCATCTTTAACCTAGCCGTCAAAGACACCATCGATGACTATGTGTTGCATGTGCTATACCAAAAAATCGATCTGTTCACCATGACCGTGGGCAAAATGGAAACCGTGCTAGCCGATTTAAAAGAGGGTGCTCAAGACATACAAAAAACCATAGGCGACATTTTACTGCGCAGTAACTCACGACTCGACATCCAAAAAGAACTAGAAAAACTAGCCGAGAACCTAAACATAGTAAAAGAAAACCAAGAACTATCCGAACAATTCACCCAGGGAGTCTTGGATTGAGCACCCAAGCCGAAGCCGATCTCTGCTCCTTCTTTGAAACCTATATCCAAAACAAAGGCGGTATAATAACTCACCAAACAAACGACACTCTAACCGTTGCCTACCCCGATGGTACAACCCAAGAATTCACCTACCAACCCCACACCGCAAAAGAAAAAAAAATCCCCTTGCTTGCTCCTGGAAGCCCCCTGTTTCAGCAACTTCTAAAAGAAGCCATAGACAACGGCGCCCTCTGCCACATCAATCTCACAAACAACGGCCCCATAGAAACCCTCATAGAATCATACTTCAATGACCCCGCTGCCTGTTTGAGCTGTACAAAAACCCAAACCCTACAAGACACCCAAGTTTGCACCAAACTCGAACCTTGTTTTCACCAGATAAACAATGGCAAGATCACCTCGATAAAAATTATTAAAAAAGAATCCCTGCGTTTCTTCCAGTTCTACTACGCCCTAAACTTTCAAAACAAACTCCGAACCAAAAGCGAAGAAACCCTCCCTATTCTGATAAACGAAGAAGGCCATATCATCAATAACCCCCTCGATTTAGTAGCGGTGCTTGAAAACCCAACCATACAAGCCGAAAACACAAAAGCAAAAATAAAACCCGAACTCTACGACGAACTAAAAACAATCGCCGAACAAACCCTACAGATCTATCTCAAAAACAAAGTCACCCTCTTTGATCTCCCCCTTGGCAAAGAGAAAAAAATGCGCTTACAAAGCTTTGAGCGCCGCTTAAAACGCGAACGCCGCGAACAAGTCATCTCCAAAAAACACGATTTCGACTTCCAAAAATGGCAATCCACCTACGAAACAATGCTGCAACGCGAAGAAGAATCCTGCCAAACAAACATAACCGTAAAACTCCAAAACCTCCTAATAATCAACACCACCAAAATCAAATTCGAACTCACCCTCAACAACAAAGCAACCACCCAATCCACCCTAACCATAGGCATCCAAAATCCCGACATTACCTGTCCCCTATGCAAAAAAACCCATACCGAAGGATACTCAACCGAGGACGGTCTCTATGTCTGCAAAGATTGTATCCGACAATCCATAGACACAACAAAAATTTACTCCAAAAAAACAACAACTCTAACCCACGACGAAACCCTAGACGAATATTTTGAGCGTGACAAAGGCTTTATATGCACATTCTGCGGCAAACGCCACAGCCGCCTCCTCGAATTCAAATGCACCCACGACAACACAAGCATATGCATCCACCACTACGACGCCTGCGATATCTGCAACAAACCCTTCTCCAAACTCAACCTCACCCACACTGACGAATTCAGAAAAAAACTCTGTCCTCAACACGCAAAAAAGGAACCCTAAAAGAAAATGAGCCACCAAAAAACTAATACCCTAAAAAAAATAGCTGAACAACCAAAAAACACAGATCTAATCGAGCAGCTAGCAGATGAACTGCAGATATCTATAGATAAAGCCGAAACACTAGCAAACCGCATAAAAAAAACGTCTAATCTAATCTCCGAGAAACCCCGCATAAAACCCCTTGTGGAAAAACTCGACAAACCCACCGAACCCCAACCCGAACCTTATTTGGTCGGGGCCCTCTCCGATAAAGAGTTTAGAATATTTATCCAGTGGCTCTTTGAAACTTTGGGCTATGAAGTACAAAGTAGCTGTATAGTTAACAACGGCGCAGATCTAGTTGTTAGCAAAAGTGCTGAAAAGATTACCGTTTTAACACGCAAATACCCCCCCAACTATGCCCTCAACGAGATCATAGTTTTGGCCGCCCAACAAGCCCAAACCACCAAAAACTGCGACCGCTCCCTTATCATAGCAACCACCTCTTTTACCGAACAAGCTATCATAGAGGCGCAAAGATGCCGAGTAGACTTGTGGAACAACACTGACTTAATCACCAAAATCGAGGAAGCCAAAGAAAAACTAACCCATGACGACCCAAAACTCAGCTTCCAACCCTACCAAGGTTCATTGTTGCTAAGTCTGCTCTCGCTGGCAGAAACCAAAACGTTTCTAGTTGAACCCAAAACAGAAGGAAAATACGACCTTATTCTACCCGGAGTAAAATATCCTCTTCTAACCTTTGAAGCCCGCAACGGCACAGTTGTGCGATGCGTGTTTCGTATAGAGTACAATGAACCCGTTTCTGAAAGCGAGGGCGAACATCTGATTGGAATAGACGAAAACGGTAACAAAAAAGGACCTGATGACTTGGAAGCCTACGAGCTAATTGCCCAATACCTAACCCAATTCCTAGAATAATAAACTTCAAATCTCAACAACACAAGTTGTTACCGCATTTAACTCGCTTTGTATTTAACCGTCTGTTGGTTTCGGTTGCAAGTTTGATTATATGTGCCTAGTTTTGTTGTTTATGTGGAATTTGTGTTGGTATCTGTTTGGGTAGTGTTTTGTTTGGTGTTTTTTTGTTTGGTTATTTTTTTATTCTTTTGTTTTGTTTGGTAGTGTTTGTCTGCGGTTATGGCGGCTTGGAGCAGAGATGTTGTGGGGTAGGTGTTTATGAGAAATTGTATGTCTTTTGGGAGGCATTCTCCGCCTATGCCGTTGCGTGCTTCGGGGAGATCTACGTTCCATTTTGTGTTGGCGGCGTCGCGTAGTTCGTCATAGTTTAGATTGTTTTCATCACAAAGCAATTTTAGTTCTTGAGCGTATGCGATGCGGAGATAGTAGTAGGTATTTTCGGCTAGTTTGGTCAGTTCAGCGATTTCTAGGGAGTTAACGGGGTGAGTGGGTATGCCTAGGGTGTTGTAGAAGTCAAGGGCTTTTTTGTGGCTTTGTTGGTTTAGAGAACCCAGGGCTCTTATTTGTACGACGCCGTGTTTGTCTTCTTCTTGTTTCCACCATCTGTGGGGGCAGACGGCTATGTTGGTTAGGTTGTATTTTGCGGCGAGTTTTCGTGCGGTGCCTGTGGTTAGGGTTGATTCGTAACATATGAGTGCATCAGGGTTGAGTTTGGCTGCTTTTTTTGTGCAGTCTTCAATGGCGCTCATATCGGGTTGGTTGTTGCGAAACCAAGTGTTGACTGTGATTACATAAATTTCTGCATATGGGGGTTTGGTTGTGGTGTTGATTCCGTTTTGTTTGGCTATTTTTATGGCTTGTTGGGATATGTCATATCCTTGGGTTTGTTTGTATATTTTTGAGATGTGTTGAGCAACTGGTAAACCTATATTACCTAGACCCATAATGCAAACATTTACAGCCATCTAACTTTCGCTCGGTTGTGATTTTTTTACTTGGAGGTCACGAAATTATAAAAACTTTATCCCTAATTCAAAAAAATTCTGCTTTTAGTCATTTTATTTATGATGCATGGATACATGTAAATTAATTGACATAACAAATTAAATGACAATTTGATTATATATGCCCCGTTTCAACAAAAGTGTGAACGCTAATAGTCCCGAATTAAAAAACACCAAAATGACTAGCGCCGCTTGTGTAACCCAGTTGGTGGTTCTCTTTATCGCTAATATTTACCTCTATTTTTGTTCTTGTCTTTGTTTTTGGGCTTGTTGGAGAGTTTCTTTCATTTTTCGTGCATCAATATCTAGGATTGGGGTTTCGCAGATAATTGTGGGATGCATATTAAAATCCAAAATTACCTCTGATAGCAGACCAAACTCTGGTCCAAACTGCTCTTCATCAAGAGTATGGTGCTTTTTTTCTCCTTGGCTTGTGAACTCTATTTTTGAGAAATGACAATGCATACTGCGAAGAATCTGCGTACCCAGCTCCGTCTCAATTTTCTCAGCTATCTGTCGCATATCATCCACTGTTTTTAGGGCTCCCTGATGCAGGGCATGAAGATGCCCCCAATCAACAACTAGCTGCGTACCCTCCACTTCACGATTAATGGCTATGATTTCCTCTAAAGTGCCCACTTGAGATTTACGACCCATAGTTTCGGGTCCCAACTTTACCCTCAACCCCAAACTCTGCATCTCAGAGCTGATCTCTTTGAGAGCACCAATACAGCATTTGAGGGCATAGTCTTTCTCAAACATGCCATAGAACCCTGTATGAAACACCACAACCCCAGCCTCCATACACTCAGCGCCCCTTGCGCAGGCTAGTATGCGTTGCTTGCTGGCTTCTACCACCTCAGGTTTGCCTGAAAGGTTGATAAAGTAGCTACCATGCATACTGAGCTTAACATCATTACGCTTTGCCTCCTCCCCCAACCGACGAGCATCCGCCTCTTTTATTTGCGGTTTAGGACCCCACCTCACCGCCTGATACTCAAACGCATCTAACCCCTCCTCACAAAGCAAACGCGGAGTATCAAACGTAGACGCCCCTAACAACCGAAACATAGGCGGCACCCCAGCAGGTCCAAAACGAGTACGCTCAGCCATAACCTCAACCCTGACTTGTTGTTCTGAGAACTATTGTCTGCCTTCGCTTCTTAAGCCTATCTTCTCTAACTTTGGGCTTTCTCTTCTGCACTAGTAGGTCAAGATGCTTTTTGCTGTTTGTTTTTTGTTATAGCGACAGCAGGCTTACAATGGTGGGTATTGACACATAGAAGTATGCATAGATTGCCCCAGTCACAATTACTGCAGTGATTCCTAGCAGTGCATAGTCTCCTTTGTGTAGCCGCAGTGTGTAGAGGTTGGTGCGTCTTTTGCATGCTCCCCAAGCGCGTGATTCCATAGCTTCAGCTAGTTCCAAACTTCGCCGAATAGCACTCACAATCAAAGGAATCAAAATGGGAATATAGTTGCGGATGCGCTTTAGCAGATTGCCCTTCTCAAGTTCTAACCCCCTTGCTTTTTGAGCATCCATTATGGTCTGCGCTTCCTCAGCCAATACCGGCACAAAGCGTACCGCAGTGGTGAAGGCAAATGCAAATTCATAAGGCACCTTGGACTGCTCCAAGGCTAACCCCAAATGATCCGGAGAGGTGGTTAGGAAAAACACCGAGAAAGACTCCACTAACACCACAAAGCGCAGAGTCATCGATAAGGCACCCTCAATATTGCTAGGTGTTACGGTATAGTTGTTTCCCAAAAAGATTGTAACGATGTTTATAAAAAAAATAAACCCCGCCAAAAACGCTGCCCCGCGCAAAGAACGTATCCACTGCTTCTGAACTCGCGCCAAAAACACAAATGGCAATTGTAACAAAAACAGCGCCACAAGTGGAATTATCTGAAGAAACAAAAGCGCCGCAATAAAGATTCCAATAACATAGACAAATTTGATTCGGGGATCAAGATTATGAATAATCGAGTTAACTCTGCGAAACTTTAAGCCGTCAAAAACACTCATTGTTTACGTTTCTCCAGTGCTCTTAGAAGAACCGCTTTAGCCTCTGAGATATCAATAATATCTTTAGGTAATCCTGCGGCTGAGAGTTTAGTAAATACTTGCGCGATTTGAGGCAGAACAATTGAGGCGGCCTCAAGCATCACCGGATCAGTTAAAATTTTATGGCCCTCGCCATCAGCCACTATTTTACCCTCCCGCATCAAAACTACCCGCGGATTACACTCCGCCACAAACTCTACATCATGTGTGACTGCAACAACAGTTTTTCCCTGCGCTTGTAGCTTTAAGATGAACTGTTGGAGTTTTTCTTTCTGCTCATGATCCTGTCCGATGGTGGGTTCATCTAAAACCAACATCTTGGGGTCACACGCCAAAACCGATGCCAACGCCACCCGTTTGCGCTCTCCCCCGCTTAAGAGAAATGGTGAGGTTTTGCGGTACTGCGAGAGTGAAAGCAGCTCTAACATCGCTGAGATGCGCTCCTCAATTATTTTTGCGTCAAATCCAAAATTTTTAAGTGCAAACCCCACCTCGGTTTCAACGGTTTCACTAAACAGTTGATGATCGGGATTTTGGAACACAAACCCCACGCTACGTGCCAAAGCCGCAACACTAGACTTAGTTGTCTCTACCCCATCGACCTTAACGCTACCCGCTGAGGGTTTGAGTAACCCATTGAAATGCTTAACAAAGGTGGATTTGCCTGCCCCATTTTGTCCCATGATGGCAACAAATTCGCCGTCTTTGATAGTAAGCGAAACACCCCTCAGTGCCTCAACTTTGCTGGGGTAGCTATAGTGAATATCTAAAACCTCAATCATCTAACAAGCGCCTCCAAGATTTGATCCGCCAGCTCCTCCGAACAAAGAGGCGTCCTATTGCCTAAATTATGTCCTTCTTTTGTTAGCATCTGATAGAGCTGTGTTGCTTTGGGTATGCCCACACCAATACGACTAGTTTCTTCTTTGCTAAGAATATCGCGTGGATTTCCCTCCAAACATACTTTGCCCTGATCCATAACGATAAGATGATTGGTATATTTTGCCGTTAAATCCAACCGGTGCTCAACTAGCACAACTGTAATTCCCTGCTCTTGGTTGAGCTTGTAGATAACCTCAAAAATCTTTTCTGCACTAAGTGGATCCAAAAAAGAGGTCGGTTCATCCAAAACAATAATCTCGGGCTCCATTGCCAAAACCGATGCGATCGCCACCCGTTGTTGCTGTCCGCCGCTGATTTCATGTGGAGACCGATCCCGAATATCATAAATCCCTGTTTGATGAAGCGCCCAATCAACTTTTTGGCGCATCTCTTCTCGAGAGACACCTACATTTTCTAAACCAAACGCCACATCTTTTTCAATTGAGAGCGCAAATAACTGATTCTCAGGATTCTGAAAAACCAAACCCACATGTTTAGCTAACTCATAGGTGTGATGATCCAGAGTATTTATGCCCGCAACTGTTATGTCCCCTTTAATCTCGCCCTGATAGAAATGCGGCACCAATCCATTAAAACATCGACACAAAGTCGTCTTACCACACCCACTAGGACCTGTGATTAAGACAAACTCGCCCTTCTCTATCTGAATAGACACATCCTCAATAGACGGCTTGGATATGCCTGGATAGGTATAGGTGAGATTTCTAGTTTCGATTAATGCCATATTTTGTGCCTGCTCCCTCTAAGCGTGAAAGTTTGTTCATTTAAGCGTAGCTACCCATTTCTGATTTTATACCCAAATGCTTCGGACATAATTAAAAATTCCCCAAATATCAAAAAATAACTACCTTGCCCTAACATCCAATCAAGGATTTCCTATAACGCAGAATTGATATGAACGCAACTAATTCTTCGCACAAGTATCTCTCACGAAAGCCATATTACAAAACTCAGAAGCTCTTAACAATTCGTGTTTGGTTTAACGCTATTGTAGCTAATGCGACCTTTTTATCATTTTTTTCTGTAATTCTGCGGGTCGTACACTCACCAGCACAGACCTCGCTATCCCTGCAAATAAAAACATCACACTTGTGAGCCAAGGCGAGCCCTGAAAAACTGTCAAAGCTACGTATCTTCAATAGTTTTATCCGTGGATGGTTGCTCGGATTTGGTTATTTTTTGTTTTAATAGTGTTAGGCATTGTTTGAGTGCGTCTTGGATTTCTCCTTTGCCGCTCACACCCGATGCCATAGCATGGCCGCCGCCTATGCCTTGTAAGTATTCACCAAGGGGTGCGGCGATGTCGGTTCCAAGATGAATGTTTGCTCCTTCGTTGAACTGGCGAACACTTCGAAGACTGATTTCAATTTTACCGCTCTTTTTGCCTGCAACTGCTGCTACATGTGCGCCCAAATCGACCAGCGCTTTTGCTGCTGGAGCTTGAAAGGCACTCACATGTGAGAGCGCAATTATCCAATTATCCACCTGAACTACTTTTGCGCGTTTACATGCTTTGAGTTTAGCAATGCGCTCGGAGGTTTCGATAGGTAGCGCAAATTGAGCAAGCGTTTGTTGCGCATCTATGCCCTCTGCAACCAGCGCTGCAAGAATGCCAAATGTAGGCGAGTTTGCCAGAGCAAAATGGCGCGTATCAAAAGATATGCCCACAAACAATGCTTTGGCTTCATTTAGATTGGGTTTGACTTGTGCCTCTGCATAAAGCCGGTAGACCAGCTCACAGTTTGCTGAGGCCTTATCATCAATTATGCAAAGCCTGCATTGTTTTAGAGTTTCTTGATTTGGTGCATGATGATCAATAATGATTTTTGGGGCTGGAGATTTCTTTACCGCCTCAGTTGCTTCGTCGAGTTGCTCTATGGTGTTCATGTCTAAGAGGACGATGACTTCTGCGGATTCAATGTTGGGTTTGAGGCTAACAGTTATGGGTAGATAATCCAGAAGGGTTTTGGAGGGTTTGTTGATGCCTGCTGGACAACCAATTTCCACCACAGTATTGGGTAAAAATCGCTTAAGTAAGCCCTGCAGACCATAGGCTGAGCAAATTGCATCAGCATCAGCACTGCGATGACACATCAGCAACACAAAGCCTGCCTGCTTCTCTTCTATAATTGCCAATAAATCTTTGAAACTCATTGTATCTTTCTCAAAAAGTTTTCAGCCGTAGTCTGTCCTGTTTCTACTGCTTGCTTAACCAATGCTTCCACATCAATAGCTTCAGCTTGTTTTGTGAGTACCAGTTCCACTTCAACAGAGACGTTAACCGGTTTGGTGCCCTCAACTTCAACAAAGATGTCCAGCTGATTGACATCTTTACTGGCCACTTGGTTTAGGATATATTTGCGCACTGTATCCTCAGTAGTTTGACATAAAAATTCGATTTGCTCGGCAGTTAGCTCTGGAAAGCCGAGCTCATCCAACAACATCAAGTCCCGTTTAAGAGAGGGATTGACCTGAGACTGGGCTGAGGTCTTCCTGAAGTTTAGTCTGAATTTCTTTAACTTGAGCTTTCACGCGTTCTTCTTGGCGAGCAATAACTGTACTGCGCGTCTCTAGAAGGGACTTGCGTTCGTTTAGATCTTCGTTAACCTTGGCTTTTTCTGATTTAATCAGCAGTGAACCAGCAGTTTTGTAGATAACTGCCTCATCAGCAGTTTTAGCTAACTCTGCTACGGTCTGCTCAACCTCTGCTTTTTCCATCTCAACCTGTTGCTTTTGTGCCATTATCGACTGCATAGTCTGCTGGAGCTGTTGGAGTCTAAGTAACCTTTCTTGAACGTTAGGAGGCAACTTGGATAATTCATCACTCAAAGTTTATTCCTTCGTACCCAGAAAAGACAAACGCCCTTAATTAAGCATTTCCAACACTCCAACAAAACCTCAACCCCAAACCACCAACCAAGAAAACCTATAACACAACAATCCCCTTAGTACCTAACCTACAACCAACAACAATAACCTAAATCGACAAGGTATATTGCTTATAAGAGTTCTACCCCAAACCTAAACAGACTTTTCTAATCTTAACTGAAAAAAACAACATACCCCTTAACCTATATATGAATATGGCAGATACGGGAATATGAGATCTGACTTGCTGTGTTTTGTCTAACTTTACTATTGGTCTCTGAGGCTTGGCATTGACATGTTTGGGGTGTAAAGTTTTTTTAAGTTGTAGCTTCTCTTAGCCGTTGGGGAGAAAACTTGAGCGAGCGGGCCAATGTCATAAAAGAAGCAGTTGAACATCAAGATAACCTCTTTTTAGCTGTTTATGTGGAAACAAAAAACAGTATTATGATTATGCTAAGTGAAAAAGAAGATAAACTAGGCACCTTAGCAGTTGCAATTCCTAAACCTCGGGATAGTAGTATGGGTTCAGCCTCCTCCTCAGTGCTTCTGGGTGACAAAAACGTAATTTCTGCTCGCATGTTTGCTGAGTACACAGCAGCCAAAAAAGGCAAAACCGCACTAGTCTCAGTTTATCTCCAAAACATAAGCGAAAGCCAAGCCCAAGAGATCTTTATGTATCTCATCGATAAGGTACTAAAAACCGACAGCAGTCAAAAAGAACCAACCGCCCTCTACTAAACAACCCTCTCGCACACACACCAACACCCCTAACCCTCTTCGAGTTTGCTAGTTGTCTTTGGGATTTTTGGGTAGAAACAAATAAGCTCTTAAAGAATACTGTGTATCCACGTAGTTAGCTCACAATCAGGCGCCTAAGATGAAGACCCTTCTGATAAACATCAATCCAAAATGTCCGGATCCAAAAAAAATCCAACCCGCAGCAGATATCCTCAAACACGGCGGGTTAGTGGCTTTTCCAACAGAAACTGTCTATGGTCTTGGCGCAGATGCACTAAACAGCAATGCCGTTTTACGTCTCTTTGAAGCTAAAGGACGCCCCTTGGACAATCCCCCAATCATACACATAGCTGACCCCGAATCGGTTTATCCCTTGGTAGAGCAGGTTTCTCAAAAAGCCCAACGTTTAATGGAACAATTCTGGCCCGGGCCGATCACCCTTATCTTTAAACACTCAAAAATAGTGCCCAAACAAACCGTTGCCAACCTAGACACCATTGCCCTACGTATACCCAACCACCCCATCGCCCAAGCTCTTATCCGACAAGCCAACTGTCCCATAGCCGCACCCAGCGCCAATCTCTCAGGCAAACCCAGCCCAACAACCGCTCAGCATGTACTAGATGATCTCAATGGAGCCATAGATGCCCTAATAGATGGCGGCCCAACCGATATCGGCGTAGAATCCACTGTTGTCGACTTAAGTGTTGACCCTCCGTTGCTTCTGCGCCCCGGAGGCACACCCTATGAAACCCTAAAAGCAACAATAGAGGATTTAGAGCTCCATCCCTTTGTACAAACAGACAAAGAATTAACCCTTGAAAAAACCAATTCCCCCGGCATGAAACACAAACACTACGCCCCCCAAGCAGACGTCATACTAGTTGAGGGCAACCCCCAAGAAATCACAACCAAAATCTCAACCCTAACAAACACCTATAAACAAAAAGGATACAAAATCGCCATTTTAGCCACCGATGAAACCCAACCAGCCTACCAAGCAGATATCGTAAAATCTCTGGGCAGCCGCACCAACCTATCAAGCGTTGCCCAAAACCTCTTTGGACTTCTACGCGACGTTGACACCCAAAACGTTGATATTATCATAGCAGAGGGCGTATCCTCAGACGGAATAGGCTTAGCAATTATGAATCGCCTGCGCAAAGCCTCAGGCTACCACATAATCAAAGCATAATACCCCTACGGTAGGTTTGTAGCTACACATATTTCATTTTATCATGTTTAGTGAGGGTTATTTGCGTATTGATGATAACAGGTCTTCAAAGTTGATTGATGCACCGCAGACTACACTGTCAGCCCCACCGTAGTAGAGAAAAAATCTATCGTCGATAACCACATTGCCGCAGCTAAACACCACGCTTGGAACTTTACCAAAGCGCTCATAATCCTCTTTGGGTGTTAAAATGGGTGTTTTTGAGCGGTAGAGCACCTGCTCGGGATGATCCGCATCAAGCAAAACAATACCCAGTGAATATGTCTTCTCATCACTTACTCCGTGATAGACAACAAGCCAGCCTTCGCTGACTCTTATGGGCGAACCTGCAATCCCTACCTTCCAACTATCCCAATCATCTGCTCGGGGCCCCATAATTGACATAATATCACACCACTTTTTGAGATCATCTGAGTAGGCAATGCATATGGTGGGCTCAATGCGATGAAACATTACATATCGGCCGCCGATTTTTTTAGGAAACACCACCGCATTTTTATTATATACTCCCGGAAAGGGCAAGCGTCGGGTTCCCCAGTTCCAATTATGGCCAAGAAAATCATTCATTGAAATAGTGGTTAGTGCAACTTGATAGGACTGCAAATGATTGTGCTCGCGAAGCGCAGTATAGGTCAAGGCTAAGGTACCCTCGACATTGCTTATCCTTGGATCCTCACACCCATCTTGCTCATTATCATTTTGCGGCTCAAAAACCGGCTCAGACAAACGCTCATCAATATGAACCCCATCCCCTGAGACCGCATAACCAATTCGAGAAATATTATCATTCCCTAAGGCCCGATAAAGCAGATGAACCTTGCCCTGCAGATAAATCGCCGCAGGATTAAAAACCTCCCGCGACTCCCACGCATGAGCCTCAATGGGTTTTAAAATCGGATTTTTTAAAAAACGCTCCATCAATCCTAACTACCCACTTGACCCCGGAGTTTTCACACCCAAAACCTCATCAAAAAAAGCCCTAAGCGAAAACATCCCAATCAACTTATCAGTCTGATCTATAACCGGCAAATGACGAATGTTATGGCTAAGCATAAGCCGCTTAGCCTCATCAAAAGACGCCTCAAGCGATATAGTCACAACATGACTACTCATAATTTTGCTAAGCGGCTCCGCAGTGGAATACTTGGCAGCAAAAACCCGAATAGCATCCCGCTCCGTAAAAATACCCCGACACCGCTCCTCCTCATCAATCACCACAATAGACCCAACATGCCGATCACTTAAAAGTTGCACAGCATCCTGAATAGATAAATCCTCTTTAGCAGTAATCACTTTCCTACACATAATATCTTTAACTCTAAGCATACATTCAACATCCTACACTAAAACCAAAAACAAAAACAGCAACTAATAATGAACCTAATTCCTGTTTAAATCTCATTCTGATAAAACTCCCTGCCAAACTTCCTCAAGCTTAAGCCGAGCTAAAAGATAACAAACAGACGACTCCGCACCCTGATTAAGATTAACACACTGCTCAGCTACACCATCATAACACCCACCCGTCTGAGGATTATACACCATAACCCCCCGAGTATTTCTACCCAAAAACCATCCAAACGCACTCTCCGCCGCCTCAAGATAACCCCGCTTTTTAGTAACATAATACCCATCCACCGCCGCCTCCACAGTCGCCGCCGCCTCCAAGGGCTGCTGATCATAGAGCGGCCGCTTACCACCCCGACTATACCACCCATCATTACCAATGGGCACAAAAACATCATTTACCATCTGCGTTTTAAGCAAAAACCCCATTGACCGCTCAGCAACCTCTAAAAACTGTGGCTCCCCAACCAACCGATAAGCCGCAAAAAGCGCCTGAGGCAACCGCGCATTATCATAGGTCAAATAAGGCTCAAACCACTCCCAATCCTCTTTCGCCTGATCTTGAAATCGCTGAACAAAAATATCCCCCAACTCTTTTGCAAATTCCCGCACATAAGTCTCCGCCACAACCTGATAATACTCATACAACCCCAAAAGCAACGCAGCATGAAACCTAAGACAAACCGCCTTTCCCCGCATCGACAACCCCCGCTCAAAAAGATCCCTAGCAACCAGCCGCAACTCATGTGACACCGACGAATTAAGCGTACACCCACACGCCCAAAGCGCCCGCCCAGCCGAATCCTCTGAGCCCTCCATATCCAAATAGGTCCGCTCATAACTCAGATAGTTATGAAACCCCCCATCAGGCTTTTGCATATGGTTGAGAAACGACAAATAAACCCTTACAAGCGGAGTCAACTCAGCGCTATTTTTTAGCTGTTGATATTTAACAACAGCAATCAAAGCACGCGCATTATCATCAGTGGTATATCCCTCGCCTCTTTTGGGGATACTATATTTGGCATGCTGAAAAATGCCCGTATCATCAGTGAAGGCTTGGAGATAATCGATTTTTAGGGGGGGTAGTTGGTGAATAATTTTTCTCCTCCATTTGTTGTGTTAACTCATTAAATAATCTGAGATATTTTTTGGCAACCGATTGCCAAGTAAATTTCCGACTATACTCGTAGGCTTTTTGCTCCAACGATTCTCGCAATGCCGGGTTTTCAATAATCTCAACCACGCGTTCTGCTATAGAGTCCGAATCGTTAAACCTGCAAAAAACCCCTCGTCCTCCACCCAGAGCTTCTATGGCATGAAGATATGGTGTGGATACTACCGCTTTTCCAGCTGCTAGGGCATTCACTAATGCCCCGCTGCTTATCTGATTGGGTGAAACATAGGGTGTAATGTAGACATCAGTTGCTTGGAGATAGTCATAGAGTTCGGGTTTAGTGAGGAAGCGATTGAGAAACCGTACATGTCCCCCAAGTCCTAATCTTTTGACCATGTCATGGAGCATATTGCGATAGGCTTCGCCCTCGTTTTTTTTAACTTGGGGGTGGGTAACTCCTAAAACATAGTAGACCAGGCGGGGTTCTTTTTTTATGATCTTGGGCAGAGCTGAAATAACCTGCTCGATACCTTTGCCCTTACTCAGTAGTCCAAAGGTGGAAAGTACCACCTTATTTTGCAAGCCCAATTTCGGTTTAGCTTTGGCACTAGGCACCAAAGGCAAATCTGGACAGCCATGTGGAATTAGCTTTACTTTTTTTGCTGGAACCCCATATTGTCTGATAAGGGTGCGGGTGGTTTCATTTAAAACAACTAAAGCGGTGCTTTTCTCAACAATTTTACTAAAGACCGCTTTGGATTTATTCTCAAAATTTGGCAAGACTGTGTGAAGGGTGGTGGCAACAGGACGGTTTAGCTGATCTAAAAACGCACCGATGTATTCGCCTGCTTCGCCTCCAAAAATGCCAAATTCATGTTGAATATTTACTACCTCAACTGAGGACTGATTTAGAAAATCTGCCATAAGCACATAGTCATCCAAAAAATCTCTGCCAATTTTATGCTCCATAGCCTCACAGGCAGGTTTGAAGAGATGGCGACCATCAATGGAGATGACTCGTTGGTCGTATAATTTGTTTAAACAAGTTATAGCATTAACTAAATCGGATGTAAAAGTCGCTATGCCGCACTTTCGAGGTGGAAAGGTGCTCACATATGCAACTTTTCTAACTCCTGTCAGCGCAGGGTCGCCTAGCATATACTTTGCCAAACAAGTCACATCGTAAAATATGGTTCGGCTTGCTTTAAGCCAATGTGATTGTGTTCTGCCAATCACAGGCGATTTTTCAACACATTTTGCATCAAGTTTATATGTTGCCTCTGTACGTTGATGAGTTCGAAGGGAGAAGGGTTTATGAATCGTTTTATACATAATCCCATACTAGCGCCAATATCGGATAGTTCTTGGCAATCGCGCTCAGTTTTCAACGCGGCTGCAATCTATCGTGATGGATTGGTGTATCTGGTATATCGGGCCCAAGGCAAAGACAACATCTCACGCCTCGGTTTAGCTACCTCAAATGACGGTTTCACCATCAAAGAACGCTTCGATACACCCATCTTTAGCCCAACCAACTATGCAGAACGCGACGGCTGTGAAGACCCCCGCTTAACCCTAATTGATAATCAATGCTACATGGCCTACACCGCTTTTCGCAATCATGACTTCCCCATAATTTTCCAAATCGCACTAACCTCCATAAACATCCACGACTTTGTTAACCAAAACTGGAACTGGCAAGAACGCATCCTGCCATTCCCAGGTGTTCGCAACAAAGACGCTGTTCTTCTACCCAACAAAATCAACAACAACTATGTTATGTTCCACCGCATCGAACCCAGCATCTGCATCGCCTACTCAGAGGATCTCAAAAAATGGCACAGCTTCAAATCCATCATGGAACCCCGCGACAAAATGTGGGACAGCCTAAAAATCGGAGCCGCAGGAACACCCATAGAACTCAACGAAGGCTACCTATTCATCTACCATGGCGTAGACGCAAACAAACACTACTCACTAGGCGCCGCATTGCTTGATAAAACCAACCCCGAAAACATTCTCTATCGCACTGAGCAGCCCATTCTAACACCTTGCAAAGACTATGAATGCATAGGCGATGTACCCAACGTAGTGTTTAGCTGCGGCAACATAGTGCTTGACAACCAAGTCCTTGTGTACTATGGCGGTGCAGACACTGTCGTTTGCGGCGCAAGCTATGAACTAAACGAACTGTTACCCAAAAAATAATCCGTATGCTAAAAACTAGCTGTTTTTAGCAGTTTTTTATACTTTTTCTAGTGTTATGTTGGTTCAGTTTTACACTCACATATTCTTAAATTACCGCCAAAGAAAAGTTAGGGGGTGAAGAAACGTGTCAAAACCCTACAAAAACGAAAGCTATAGCAAACAGCCTGATTACATCAAAGAAATCTCTATGGACACCCACAGCTATGCTAAACAAGACCACACCGAAGTACAGACTCAAGAAGACATTGATGAAGGATGGACCGAAAACCAATCCCCCATGACTGGACGCATGGCTGGAACCATGGCCGATCTTGAAGACATCCAAAGCTCCGAGATGATGAATAGTGATGAAGTCCGCGAAGGCATCCAAGACTCCATAGACTGTTATCAAACCTGCACTGAAACCACACTGCGATGCTTAACTATGGGCGGTAAACATGCTGAATCCAAACACATCAATCTGCTTATGGACTGTGCAAAAATCTGCAACATCAACGCCGACTTTATGCTCCGAAACTCTACCTACTACCCCCAAACCTGCGGTATATGCGCTGATATCTGCGATGAATGCGGCGATGACTGTGACAAGTTTGAAGAAGATTTCATGAAAGAATGTGCCAGTACCTGTAGACGATGCGCAGAAGCCTGCCGCGAAATGACCCGATAAAAAAATTGAAACCTTTCTTAGTTAGCTAACGTAGCTATCCTATGTGCTGTCCTACAACGTCTTTACCGTGAACTTCTTGATGCATCTTGCGTAAGTGTTCCAAGTGGACCCCGTGAAGATGTTGTTCTGCGGCGTCTTTGATGGTAAACATTTTGCCACATTCGGGACACATGTACATATTTTCCTTTATTGATACTATTGCAGGGTCATGGCCCGATGTATGATTGGGTTCTCCAGAAAAATTCTGATTTAAATTAGAAGTCAAAGATAAAACCTCAAATTCTTAAGGGTCATGCCGGTGCTATGAATCTATGCTGTTGTTTGATAGCAGCAACATTTAGTCGTTATTTTTTACTCTGTTCAACAATTAGCGTCTCTTTTTGTTGGTGACTAAGCTTTTTAATTTCCCGTTCCCGTTTCATTGCGGCACTGCGGCTATTAAACTCCTCACGATATACCACACTCTGAGGCGGATGAGACTTGGTATATCTGGCCCCTCTGCCATTTTGATGTTGTTGCATTCGTGCCTCTACATCTTTGGTGGAACCCGTATAGTAGCTGCCATCACAACACTGCAGTATGTAAACATAAAACGTCATGCAAACCCGCTTTATCCTACCCTACATGTGCTGTTAGGTAGTTATAGCTGACCCCTTTTTGCATTGCCCTATCTAAGTAGGTCTCAGGATCAATTTCTTGCACCAAACCATGATCCACATCAATTATGTATATTTCCTGAATGCGTGCATTACGAATGCCCTCAAGAGTTACAGGCGGCTTTTGATAGTACGCATCACAGAGCGCTTTTATGGCTTGGATTTCTTGTTTGGTACGCATCCGCGGAGGCTTGGCAAAGGTGTTAGGAAAAGGCAAAATATAGTGCGGCGGCACACCTAAAGCAAACTTGCCTGTAAAGCCGCTATAGCGTACAATTTTACTTGCCAATCGTGCTGTAGTATAGGTTAATGGTGCAAGAGCATTCTCGGGGGGTATGAAACCGGTTTCTATTTCTACCACCAGGTTGCCTAAGCCTTTTGTGCCGTACAAGTCGCAGGTTAAAAGCTCATTTAGGGGATATTCGAGTTGGATGTCATAGTTTTTTTCAATTAAATACTTGGCACATACCAGCTCCATGACGGAATGGTTAATTTTTACAATGTTTTCTCTATGTAGCTCTACAAGCCAGTTTTTGAGTTGGTCTAGGCTGTTTGCTACGTAGGGTTGGACTCCAGAAGCTATTCTGTCCAAAAGGCTGGTAAGATCGGTTTCAAATTTTTGATTATTATTTTTCATTACTAAAAAAGTCTGTATAGTTAACATATCGTTAACTTTACTTCTAGGGTGTCTATTTTTTTGAATTTACACTTGAGTTAGAACAAGGCGTGCGTTGGGCACATCAACTTCGATGATTTTGCAACCTGTGAACTCTGTGGCTTTTCCAAGGATGTCTTTTACAATGACTTTATTGTCTTCGACTTTGGCGTAGATTACGTCTTTTATCTGGATTTGATTGTTTAAGATGACATTAAATTCGCACATGTGTCTTCACTTCACAAATAGAGAAAAATGTTTCCCTGTTATAAAAGTTCACATTTGTTTTTTTGTTTGAGTGGTTACCAGTTTTTTAGGACTATCATGGTGTTGGTTTTTCTGATGCCTTCGACGCGTCGGATTTTTTCTATGCATTCGTTTACTTCGGTGACGTTGCTTCCGGTTATGACTGCTATGATGTCGTATTCGCCTGTTACTTCGTAGATGGTTTCGATGTTTGGGATTGTTTGGATTGTTTTGGATACTTCTTGTGTGGGATATGCGGGGTTGGTTGCTAGTAGTGTTATGGCTTGGGCGCTTTCTTTGGTATCGATTTTGATTGTGAATTTTTTGATGGTACCTTCGTCGGTGAGTGTTTTGATTCTTTTGCGTACGGCTCCCTCGGAGAGGCCGATTTTGTTTCCTATGTCTGCGTATCCTGCTCGTGCGTCGTCTTTTAGGGTTTTTATGATTTGGCGGTCTTTTTCGTCCATGTTTTTTGCCTATATCTTGTTTGGTGTGGTAGTAATTTAACGTTTTCTTTACTGAGGTGGCTGGTTTTGTGCGGTTTTAGTTGTTTTGGGACGGTTTGTTGTGGGTGTTTTGTGCATTTTGTTTGCACCAAATGGGACATTATAACTCCAAGTTGTAACAAATAGGTCGCAATGTTTAAAAGATTCTTGGAATACCCCAATGACGTTTCCTAACTAAAAATAAAGTGACGAACAAAAAATGATTAAACAAGCAAATCAACCAGATGAGGTAAAGACTATATCTAAATCAAAATGTCCTGATTGTGATGCAGAGCTTGACGTTCCTTCTGATATTGAAGAAGGCGAAATTCTGAGTTGTCCCGGTTGCGGCCTTGAACTTGAAGTCAAAGGAGTTAAAGGCGGTTGCGTAGACCTTCAAGAGCTTACCATTGAAGGGGAAGACTGGGGAGAATAAACAACATCTCCATTATCCCACATTGTTAAATCACACTTTTAAGGTAAACTTTTCAATGGAGGCCTAGTGATGAGTATTGCCCTCTTATATGAACGCTCAGAAAGCGATGAAAACGGTATAAAACTCACTGCTCAACAACTAGGTCTTGATTTAACCTACATCCCGTTTCGTAAAATTGCCCTCTCCATCGGAGATGGCTTTAGCGCCAAAACCAAAGGTAAAGACTACACCCAAACCTTCCAAGATACTGCAGTAGTTCTTAATCGAGCCCAGAGCAAAAACCGCCGCCTCCAAGCCTCCTATATCCTAGAGGTTTTGGGCAAAAAAACTCTAAACTCTTCCCAAATTGAATTTATGTGTTACAGCAAGTTGCGCACCCTGCTAAATCTATACAAAGAAGGCATCCCCATCCCAAAAACTGTGTTTGTACCCTGCGATGCCACCGACACACTAAAAAATGGAAAAGAAATCCACAACAAAAAAGATCTAGCGGATCTTTTTGAGCAGGACCTTTCTCTCTCAGAGGGTATTGTTATCAAAGCCGATGCTGGAACACATGGCAAAATGATTATGCTCTCTAAAACCCGCGAAGAATTGGAAAACAATATAGCTGAAACCAAACCTGGTCTGATAAATCCTGTTGGCGTTGTTGCGCAAGAATTAATCCAGAAGTGGTTCTATGATTTGCGCATAATTGTCTCCAAAGAACGAGGCAAAGAACCCGCCTGCTACCCCATTGCTATGATACGTGCTGGGTTTAAGGACTTTCGCACCAATACTTTTCTGGGCAATTTAGTGTTTGATGCTAAACTGCCGCAGAGTGTACAGAACTTAGCGCTAAAATGCGGCAAAACCCTAAGCCACGACAGCCAAGCTTGGATTTTGGCTCTTGATGCTATGGTAAATGTGGGCAAAAACAAAAATGTCGATGAAGCCTACCTTAAATCCCAGCTGGATTTAGCCGCAGACGCCTGGGGTGCAGTGCAAAAAATTAAAAAAGATGACACCCGCCTTACTAATTTCCAAGCTTGGAACACTCAGCTTGAATCTCAATTTATGACATATAAGCGCACTTCTGCTTACGAAAATATTAAAAACATAATCGAAGAAAACCTACAAACCAACAGCGAGGCTTTGGTGTTTCATGAAGCCAATTCCTGTCCCGAATTCTGGGAAAACACCCGACTCGCAACCGGACTCAACGTAGCCGAGCCCTTGCTAAGAGGCGCAAAGAGTCTAATCGATCAATAACGAGGAAATACACATGAGAATTGGAATAATTGGTGGTTCAGGATACGTCGGCAGCGAATTACTCAGACTGCTTCTTATGCATCCACAAGTAGAGATAACCATAGTTACCTCACGACAGTATGCAGGCGAATTTGTCTTCAACATCCATCCCAACCTGCGCGGTTTAACCCAGCTCAAGTTTGTACCCCAAGACCTAGCTGAGCTCCAAAAAAACTGTGATCTTATCTTTACAGCCACTCCTCATGGCGGCTCCCAAACTCTGGTGCCCACCCTTCTTGATGCCGGTCTCAAAGTTATCGATATGAGTGCTGATTTTCGCCTCAAAAATCCCTTGGACTATCAAACCTATTATGGCTGGCAACACCTCAAACCCGAGATGCTACCGCAAGCCGTCTATGGCTTACCCGAGTTGCACCGAGATGAAATCAAAAACGCAAATCTGGTTGCATGTCCAGGGTGTGAGGCAACCGCAGCTATTTTGGGCTTAGCTCCTATTGTCAAAGCCGGACTAGTTGACCCCGCAAAGATTGTTGTGGATCTAAAGGTCGGCTCCTCAGGTGGAGGCAGTCAACCAACCATAGCTTCCCATCATCCAGAACGCTCAAACGGAGTACGCCCCTACAAAGTCGTGGGTCATCGACACATAGCCGAAGTCGAACAAGAACTCACAATGATAGGCGAACCTGTCAAGATCTCCTTTACCCCCCATACTGTTAACATGGTTCGCGGCATACTAGCAACCATTCACACCTTCCCCAAACATGCTCTAACAAGCAAAGATCTCTGGCGGGCATTACGCGGTATGTATGGCAACGAACCCTTTATTCGACTTGTAAAATATCTCAAAGGCCCCTATCAGCTGCCGGATCCCAAAATAGTTACCGGCACCAACTTTTGTGACGTCGGCTTTGAAATCGACGAACACGCCAATCGTCTCATAATGTTTACCGCTCTGGATAATATGGTTAAAGGTGCTGCTGGACAGGGTGTGCAATGCCTAAACATAATGATGGGTATTGATGAAACCACCGCTCTTAAGAGCACAGGGTTCCACCCCATATAGGTGCCTGCTATGCTGATAGTTATTAAACTGGGCGGATCCATCCTAAAAGAAGGCGCCTCAAACAGTCTCATCACCGATCTAGTCGATATTACCAAACAACACCAAGTCGTATTGGTCCATGGCGGCGGAGTGGAAGTCACCGAAATCGCCTCCAAATTGGGCAAAGAACAAAAATTTGTCATGTCCCCTGAGGGCTTTCGTAGCCGCTACACCGACAAAGAAACAATCGACATCTACACCATGGTTATGGCCGGTAAACTCAACAAACAAATCGTATTGGCCCTCCAAAGCCAAAACATCAACACCGTAGGCCTAAGCGGTCTTGACGCCTCACTGCTAAGAGCCGAGCGTAAACTCAAACTAATCGTAGTCGATGAACGCGGACGCAAAAAAGTCATCGACGGCGGCTACACCGGCAAAATCACCCAAGTCAACACCACCTTTCTAACAATGCTACTTACACAAGGCTATGTTCCCGTCGTCACACCCATTGCACTGAGCCAAGACAACGAACCCCTAAACGTAGATGGAGATCGCACAGCCGCCATCGTCGCAGGAGCCCTAAAAGCCGACAAACTCATCATGCTAACCGACGTAGAGGGCCTGATGCTAAACGGCGAATGCATCAAAAAAATCACCGCAACCGAGGTCAAAGAAGTCCTCTCAAAAATAGGCAGCGGCATGAGCACCAAAATCCACGCCGGCCTTGAAGCCCTAAACCAAGGCGTCAACGAAGTAATTGTAACATCCGGCACCACAAACCAACCCCTCACATCCGCACTCACCCACAAAGTTGGAACCGTGATAAAAAATGAATAACACCCAACAACAAGAGCACATAATAGAAACCGAAAACCAATACTTGGCTAACGTATTCTCAAAAAAACCTCTGGTTCTCACACACGGCAAAGGCACCCAAGTCTGGGACATCAACGGCAAAGAATACCTCGACTGCACAAGCGGCTATGGCATAGCCGCCACCGGCCACTGCCACCCCAAAATCGTCGAAGCCATAAAAACCCAAGCCGAACAACTCATAACTTGTCATAGCAGCTACTACAACAACACACGCGCCCAATTTATAGAAAAACTAGTCAAAATAACCCCCCAAGGCCTAAACCAAGCCTTTCTCTCCAACAGCGGCGCAGAAAGCGTAGAGTGCGCCCTCAAATTAGCCCGCAAAGCCACCGGCAAAACCGAAATCATTGCCCTTATGGGCTCCTACCACGGCAAAACCATGGGCGCCCTATCAACAACCTGGGACAAAAAATACCGCGAACCCTTCATGCCCCTCATCCCCGATATAAAACATGTTACCCCCGATAACCCCGATAAACTCCAAGAAGCCCTAACAGACAAAACCGCCGCAGTTATCATGGAACCCATACGCGGCGAAGGCGGCATACGCGTACCCCCCCAAGGATACCTCCAAGCCGCCAGAGACATCTGCACTGATCACGGTGTTTTACTCATATTTGACGAAGTACAAACCGGATTTGGCCGAACCGGCAAACTCTTCGGATGCCAAAACTGGAACATCACCCCCGATATAATGTGCCTAGCCAAACCCTTCGCAGGAGGCCTACCCATAGGCATAACCCTTGCAAACAACTCAATTATGTCCACCCTAAAAACCGGAGAACACTCCACCACCTTTAGCGGCGGCCCCCTTGTTTGCGCCGCTGGATGCGCCGCCATAGACGTACTAATCGAAGAACAACTCGCCGACAAAGCCGCCTCAAACGGCCAATACTTCAAAACCCAACTCGAAACCCTAGCCGCAAAACACAAAATCATCAAAGAAATCCGCGGCCTAGGCCTAATGCTGGGCATAGAACTCCGATATGACGTATATGGCGTACTCACAAAAGCCCTAAACCACGGCCTTCTCCTCATAGACGCCGGCCGAACCGTAGTACGCCTCCTACCCCCCTTAGTCATAACCAAACCCCAAATCGACCAAGTCATAAACACCCTAGATATTGTATTAGAGGAAGAAACAAATGAGCGAACAAACCACAGCCGTACGATTTCTAACTAACCTCTTAGGCATCTACAGCCCAAGCGGAAAAGAACAAGCCATAGCCGCATTTCTAGCCACTGAAATGAAACGCTTAGGCTTTGAAGTCGGCATCGACACCATAGGCAACGTCATAGGCGTCATCGGCACCGGCAACCCTGTTCTGCTCCTATGCGGCCACATGGACACCGTCGCAGGCCACATGCCTCTACGCATAGAAGAAGGCAAAATCTATGCCCGCGGCGCAGTGGATGCCAAAGGCCCACTAGCCGCCATGGTCATGGCCGCCGCCCAAGCCGCCCAAGAACCCAACTTTAAAGGCAAAGTCCTAGTCGTAAGCGTAGTCGAAGAAGAAGCCACAAGCAAAGGCGTTCGCCACCTCATCACCGAAGGCATACATGCCGACTATGCCATCTTTGGCGAACCCAGCGGAGTAGAAAACATAACCGTGGGCTACAAAGGACAAATCCAACTAAAAATCACCCTAAAAACCGAAACCGGACACGCCTCCACACCCTGGCTCTACGACAACGCCCTAGATAAAGCCTACGAACTCTGGAAACAAATCAAATCCGCCTGCACCTTCCCCTCCATGGATCCCAACGAAACCCCCTTTACCTCCATAACCGTCTGCCTAGTCCAGATGATTGGCGGAGAAGGCAACTCAGTCATCCCCTATGAAGCCGAAATGATCCTAGACGTACGTGTACCTATCCAATTCACCACCACCCAAGTCTACGATAAGATGATAAAAATAATCGCCAACTACCAAAACACCAACCCCAAAGTCAACATAACCCCCACCATACTTGACACCGTCGAACCCTTCGAAGCCAACAAATCCTCACCCATAGTCCACGTACTCTCCTCCTCAGTCCGGCGCATCCTAAACAAACCCGCCACACTTCTGCGCAAAACCGGCACAGGAGACATGAACCTCCTAGGCAAAGCCATGAACCTACCCATAGTCACATATGGCCCCGGAGACTCACACCTCGACCACACCACCGATGAACACATAGAAATCAACGAATACCTCCAAGCCATAGCAGTATACAAAGAAACCATCCTGCGACTAGCCGAACTACATAACAACAAAAACCCAAATACAACCAATAAATCCCCCTAACGTGAGTATTTTAGAAAACAAAAAGCGCCCACTTATCCGCATTGTTGTGTGTTTCTTTTCATCACTTGTTGCTTGTTCGGTAGGTTGTTGCTTATGTACTATTCACTATATCGCAAAGTGTAGTAATCAATCGCTCGCGTTCATTGCTTCCATCGGTGCGAAATCGCACAATCGGCAGTCCATGTTTTTTAAGAATCTCGTTTTTCATCACGTCGCGTTCTGCTTGGCGTGTTCTCTCCGAGTGAACTGCTGTGCCGTCAACCTCAACGATTAGTCTAGGCGATTTCCCAATGGTATCAAAAATTAGAAAATCAACGTGTGTGAGAATGTTTGCAACATACTGTTTTTCAGATGGTGTAAGTTTGTTCATATCTCGGATTATCATTTTAAGTGGAACGTGCGTTGCGATGTCAAACCGCGTAAATCGTTCGTCTTTTAACACACTCGCAATAAGTGTGTACATAAGATTTTCGCTGTCGTATTCTGATATGCGTTTCTGGTTTTTGAGATACTCTTTTCTGCGTTCAGCATAACTCTTATACAAATAGTCAAAAACCGAGTAGACGGTACTTTTCACTATCATACAATTATTGTATTCAATATAGCGCACAAGATCTCCAATATTTGTGTCGCTTAGCGTATCCCCCTCGTTTACAACAACTATTAGTTGCTCAATCGCCCGAGAAATTGCTACATTTAAACGATTAGCATTGTCAGCAAACGGTGTAATTTCATTGTCAACTGTTGAGAGAATAATAATGTCTTTTTCCTGCCCTTGAAATTTATCAACCGTATCCGCCTTGATATTAGTATCAACAAACGCTGTTTGTAGTGCGTTAGTTTGTTTGCGATAAGGCGTGACAATTCCAACGTTGCCGGTTTTTACATCAAGATTTTGCTGAGAAATAATCTCAGTTTTGATAACGTCAATTTGCCGCTGATTAATGTGATTACGTTCGTGGTTACCCTCAGCGGTTTTATATACGCACAACGGTTCACGGTCGGACTTTGGTGTGGTGAGTATAATTAACTGGTTATCATAGAATTTTTTGTTGCAGAACTCGATAATTTTTGGATGACAGCGATAATGTTCACGTAGCAAAGTTTTTGGTGCATTAGGGAATAATTCAATCACTGCTGACAGCAGACTGTGTTTTTTATAGCGATAGGTATCGGGTAAAGCAAATTCTGCGAAAATGGCATCGGTTATTGTGGCAGTACTTGAATCCACAACGTTTGGCAACTGTTTTAAATCGCCGACAACGACTGCTTTCCGAGCGCACGAGAGCGCAAGTGCACCGGTGCATAAGTCGACTTGCGATGATTCATCAATTATCACATAATCATACAATACGTGTCTTGACAGGCTGTTGCGCAGTGAGTATGTTGTACTTAGAATCACTGGATAGTTTTTTATAAAATTCGTCGAGTTTCTCCAGAGGTCGTCTATGTCATATTTCTCTCTTTTATGTTCATCAAATTTTTCTGAGAGTTTGTGGCGGAAAATCTTCATCGAAATCTCTGAATACTCTCGCATTTTTGCATCAAAATCAAATGTATCAAGCGCATTTGTCAACATAGAAATGCGTTTTGTCAGCTCGGCGGCTCTTAGTTCGTAGAACTGATGTTGAAATACTGTGATGATGTATTCACGTGGGTACTGTTGGAACAAATTGTTGTTTTTTTGTTTTATTCTGCTGGTGAATCCGTGTTGTTCGATGATTCTTTTTATAAACGCGATTAGCCCTTTTGTGCGAGCGGATTCTTCATAGGTTTCGCTAAGTAGCCACATTTTAAGTGCACGTCGGGAGGTTTCAACAGTTTGTATCTTTGAAGAGGGGGTTGATGGTGGGTTTATTTGTTTAGAGTATTGTTGAAAATGTTTTTGTTCGGTCTCAATTGCTGATATTTCTTGTTTTAGTGCGGCAAGTTCATTTTTTTGGGCAAGCTTTTCACGTAAAAGACTGTAGAGCTGTTTTAAAGCCTGTTGAAGCGCATCAGCTGTTTCTACTTTGAGACGCCAATCCGATATGTCGGGTAGGGGTTTCTGTGAATTAATAAATTCTTTCTTGTTTTCTGAATTGCCAAGATAAGCCGCAATGAAATCAATATCGTATTTTTGCAGTTTTTCCAATACATTCATCGTTGCGGAATTGTTACTTGATACAACAGCAACACTCTCACCAAGCATGACTGCGTTTGCGATAATATTGAGAATCGTTTGTGTTTTACCCGTTCCGGGTGGACCCTCGATAATGCACAGTTGATTTGCGAGCGCTTTGTCAACTGCATCTTTTTGGCTTGCGTTAAATCCAAAAGGATATACTGGCTCAAACGCTTTCTCCATATTATTATGTTTTGTAGTTGCAACTTCTGGGAGTTTTCCGGAAAGAAACGCCCCAAGAATACTCTCCGGAGTGATAAATTTAATTTTTGAATAATTGTGTGAAAGGATATTTAACTCCTCTCCGTTATCCAACTTGACTTTCAGTCCGGTTTCATGTGCGATGCGTTTTAAATACTCAAAACATTCCTGACCCTCTTTCTTATTCTGTAAGGTTTTGATGAGTTGCACATTGTTTGCGCTATATGTAAACGCTTTACCATTGTTAAAAATCACCTCATATTTCTCGCCAACAAGCCGCACATCGCGAACGCTGTCGGTTTTGTCCTCACCTTTGAGGTATATACGAAATTGCTTGTGCTTATCTGGCATGATTAATTTACATCAATTGACTGAAACCATATCACCTTTCATCATTATTGTTTTTGGTGGTTTTGTGTAAATTATATAAAAATATCCATTCTGTTGTGGTGTAACTTGGATTTTACAACAGCGTGGCAATAGTGATGTGCACAGCCTGCCGAAACCTTATATTAACAAAAAAGTCTTTGATGAGCGGAGCTAAACCTTATGAAACGATATGAATATCAAACCAAGGTCATAGATGCTAAAGGCTGGAATGGTGGCAAAGTCAACATTGAAGACCTTGATAAAGTCCTAAATGAATTGGGCAGTCAAGGTTGGAGACTGGTTGAAACAACTGCGTCTAATGAAGGCATGGGTAACACAAGATATATTCTCTGTATGTTTGAGCGCGAATTAGAATAACCCTGCAAACAGTCGTCAACACACAATTGAGAATCTTCCCCTTTCATATTTATTAGAATTTTCTACATCCACATAGCGACGTTTGCTAAATTGCGGTATTCAAATAAAATTAAACATCTTTTATCATCTGTATATAGTCCAAGGTTTTGTATCCGAGTTTACAGTATAGCTCTATGGTTTTTTTGTTTTCTTTTTTAACCTCAAGGCGGAACCGTTTAGCTGATAAATATGTCTGCTCCATAAATTGTATGAATTTTTTTCCTAATCCCTTTCCTTGATGTGTTTCGCTGATATAGAGATCTTCAAGTAATACGACCATACCTCCTACTTCGGTCGCATAAGAAAACGCTAATACAGCAAAGCCTGCTGGTGTCTCATTATCCTCTATAATAAGCACGCGTATAAACGGAGATTTGTTTACTGCAACCTCAAAGGTTGTCTCAAGTATATGTTCGTCTAAATTGTGTGCTACCGCTTTTGACGAAAAGAATTTTTTCGCCATTTCCAAAAATATCCCTCTGTCTTCTTGCCTAATATCCCGTATCATGTTTTGTCTTCCATACTTTAATTGTTACGCGCTGTCCCCGCATACATGGTGATCTTCAATCAACCTAACGGCAAATTAAAATAAATATTGGAGTCTCATCACGCCGTTTGGTTGGGTTCTTTTTGTCTTTAAGGGCGGACGGGGAGGGATTTGAACCCACGACCCCCAACTTAGGAGGCTGGTGCTCTTTGCGTGGTTGCCGATGGTTACAGCATCCAATCCGTGCTGAGCTACTCGCCCAC
>JAIRQQ010000074.1 GCA_031256395.1 Nitrososphaerota archaeon | reverse complement strand
GTTTTTGGTTCAGTTTTAAATAGGCTCTCTGACGAGAGAATATCTCTTTGTTTCATATTTAATGTGTTGGCAAGCCATGCGCTGGTTTTCTGTGATTCCATATCTTTTACGGCTTGTGTAGTGAATTTTTCATCCTGCATAAGCTCACTAAATTGGTTTTTTCCATAACCCATGGTATAGTATGCCATGTTGTTAGCTAAGGTGGGATTTCGCTTAATTACTACGTGACGGACTTTTGCCATGGCGTGACCGTATGTTTTTTGTTCTTTTGTAGTCATTTTTACGCCTGAGACTTGGGCAAGTTTTTGTCCTAAAATTTCTGGTGAGGCGTTGCGAAATTCTGCTATTGTTAATCGGTCAACTGTTTGTTGGCCATTGGATGTACCTATTTTTTCTATTCCAGAGAAGATTTTTGCGTTTGCAATGGTTCCTTTTGATGTTACTGTTCCAGTGTTGAAGGTGTCTATGGCAAATCTGGGTGATTCATCTAAAGCTTCAAGGTTTGGAGCGTATATACCGTTTTGAATGGCGGTAGTGGTTTCTCTGTTTACGCCTACTTCATCACGGGCGTTTTGGTAGAAGGTCATACGTCCCTCTTTTGGGAGGCTACCTTGGTTTTGGGCACGTTGCCAATTGCTAAAGGCTACTTCAGGTGGTAGAGATTGGAGATGACACTTTACTTCCTGTCCAGCAGTTTTTGGGTTTCGGATATTTTCTGTCAACTCTGGATAATTACCTGCAACATACCCACTATACACCTCCTCGCTTGATTTCTTGTCAAGTTCACTCATGAAAAATGCACTTGCTTCAGGTGTTGCGGTTGGGAGAACATCGCCTGTGGAGTTCTTGTATAGTGCGGCTGTGAGGGTTGAGCCTGCTCGGTTACTAAGGAAATCCTGCGCAGGTCCCTTCTGCATGTTCATAGAACGTGTAACTGTTAACCCCATGCCACGCATACCACCCATGGAGCCTCGGCCAAATTTGCCCCCACCAACCATGCCGCCTCCACCGCCTCCAAGAAAGCCAGTCACCGCCCCAGGCACAGCACCAGACACAAACCCCTCACCAGCCTGCCCCAGCATCTCCGTTTTTGACAAACCCTTACCAGCCAAACCCCCAAGACGACTAGCCATACCTGCACCGCCACCAAGAAGCGCGCCACCTGCCATACCCATAGCGGCACCCGTAGCAGTAGAAACAGCTCCCCCCACCATATTTGCCGCCGACATCCCAAGCGCACCAAACTTACCCACAAAAACCGTAGACATATACGCCGCCGCAAACAACGTAATAATAGCTATCAAAATCTGCGTAAGATGACCAAGACTTGTTGTCATCAGTATTTGATAACCAAATAAAAGGATGATAGAAGCCATGATGCTTGCAAACATGAAGCCAATAAGATCTTGTATCAAGGTATCAGCAAAATGTTTTGTTAGGGGAATTAGACGCAGAACCAGAAGTATTGGCAGAACGGCGGCTAAAACGCCTACAAAGAAGAGCCTAGTTATACCCATCACTAAAGTTAGCATAAGCAGAGAAGCAACCAGCATTATCAAAATACCTGAAAAGAAAAATCCCGTGAAGGGATCCAAGTTGGGCAACGGGATGGTTCCTATGCCGCCAGTACCATAGCCTACTATGACATCAATGATGTTGCCTGAGGAAATCAAAAGCCCCGACCCCCCAATACCGGGCCAGCCCACAAACAAATTAATCGCACTCGCAACAGCATTATAAACTGGTTGACAAGCAAATATGAGAATCAACGTAAAGACACTATTCATGATAATGTTTGATGCGGTGCCTTCATTCATTATTCGAAAATTTTCAAGTACATAACAGATGGCGGCTATGATTAGGACTATGGCAAACATGGCAAGGGCGATTGTTCGCATTATGCCAAACACATAGGTTATAGGCACGCCGAGTTGTTGCCCCAAAGTCCCCCCACTACTACTTGGCGTAGATATCAAAGGTAACTCTAAAAGATACGAATAAATTCCCTCTGGGCCACCGATTATAATGTCAAATAATGTGGACATGATTACGGGCGTTGCAAGATAAATAACCAACATGGTAATGGTGAAAAACGCAATAAGAATGCCCGCGTCCACCCCAAGTAATGCTCGATTAGATTTTAGCCTACAAACTACCTCATTGGCTTTCTTACGAGCTAACTCTGCCCAAGACCGAAACACATCCAACAGTAACAAGTACGTGCACCATAAACCAAAGCACCCATTATTTTAAAAGCCCAAAAAATTAATTTCCAATAACAGCTACCCCTACTAATTTTCAAGGTACCTCTACGGCTATTTTGCCTTTATGAGGTAGACTATGAAACTCACAATTATGGCTATAACAATAATGGCTATGAGGTATATTGTGACTTCGTTTAGTGGTATGTCCCAGTGGGGTTTAGAGTAGGGGCTGATTGGGGTGATTTGGTGGAAGGTTGTGCCCCAGATGTTTGTGACTTCTACATATAGTAGTGCTTCACCTTGTGTGGTTAGAGCGGTTGCGGTTTGGTCTTTTTGTATGGCGATTTGTGTTTGTCCGTGAAAGCCTAAAATGTCTTCAAACACGGCGCTATATCCTTGGTAGTATTGGATGAATTGTTCGTGTTGTGGTGGCATTTGGATTTGTTCTTGGGGCAGGGTTAGTTCAAGGGTTTTAAGCAGCCTAAGATCTATTTGCTCTTTTGAAAGCGCACTCAGGTTATTTTCGAAGGGTAGACTTGTGATTAAGTAAACGGTAACGTTGGATAGCCCTCCGAGTTCTAGTGGTGCATCGAGTTGTAGTATGGCATTTTGTGAAGAGTCTGATAAAGTCGTCACCTGTAGGGGTGAGTTGGGGTCAAAGTTTAGGGGCAGGTTGTAGGTGTTGTTGTTTTGAAAATTGATTTGTATTGTTCTTTGTAGACTGGTTTTTTGTTGTTGCCCGGCGGCGGTTATTTGGAGGTTGTAGTATAGGGGGCTTGTGCGTTGTAAATTGGTGTTTATGACGCCGGTGCCTTTGAAGGTTTGGGGGCCGCAGTTATAGAGGTCTTCTTGGGCCATTTTTAGGGCTATTGGGTCGTTTGTTTGTTCTTCAAGGTTTGAGCGCAAAATATCGGTGATAGTTGTATTTAGGGCGGATTCG
>JAIRQQ010000061.1 GCA_031256395.1 Nitrososphaerota archaeon | reverse complement strand
TTAACCGATTCTATGACTTTGTCCGCAACGCTTAGCACTGCATTTCTGCCAAACCCCACCATAACGGTTTTGTCTTCGTGGTCTTCTTGAAAGCCGGGTAGTTCTAGAGCTTTGTTGATTAGGGGGCTTAGGTCTTTGTTGTTTAGATGAGGGGTGTCTGGGTAGCTGACTGGGCCGGTGGTATATAGGTTGGGTTTGTAGGTTTCTGTTGGGCGTTGGAGGCAGTTGGTGGTCATTAGTATGGCGCCTGGGAATGTTGCGAATTCTTTTTGTTGGTTAAACCATGCGGTTCCGTAGTGTCCATAAAAGTTGGGGTAGGCTTTTAGTTTGGGGTAGGCATGGGTGGGGAGCATTTCGCCGTGGGTGTAGATGGTTATGTTTTTGGTTTGGGTTTGTTTGAGGAGTTCTTCGAGGTCTGCTAAGTCGTGTCGTGAGATGAGGATGGCTTTGCCTTTTTTGTGTCCTAGTGGAACTTTGGTGGGGGTGGGGTGGCCGTATTTCTCAGTGTTGGCCGCATCGAGGAGTTCCATGGCTCGCAAATTAATCTCGCCGCATTTGAAAACCAAATCCACAAATTCGTTTGGGCCCAATGTTTTGTTGAGCGGTGCGGCTAAACCTTGTTGGATAAAGTTGAAAACTGTGGGGTCTTTTTTGTCCAATAGCTGGGCGTGGTAGGCATAGGCGGCAACGCCTTTTAACCCAAAGGTTAGCAGCCACTGCAGCGAATGCAGATCAGCATTTATAGCGGGATCAGAGTTTATGCCCACTGTTTTGCCCTGCTCAGCCAAGGCCGAGTTTGATGCTTCAAGTTTTAGATACTGGAATTTTGGCTCCAATGTTGTACTTTGTTTTGTTAGTAGTTGTTCTGTTTTTCTTATGTAGTCTATGATGGTTTGTGGGTCAAAGTTTACGTTTGTTAGGGTGGTGAAGAGGGCTTCAGCGATAAAGACATCAATTGTTTCGTCGCTTTTTTGGGTTTGGAGAATTAGTTGGCTGAGTTCTCGTAATTTGTAGACTAGGAGGTCTTGGAGGTTTGCAACTTCAGCGGTTTTACCACAAACGCCACTGACTGTGCAGCCAGTGCCTTTGGCTGTTTGTTCACATTGATAGCAAAACATTTGATTTTGACTCATCTTTAGTCACAAAAACATATTGGTCTGCTCTGCAGATAGATATTGCCCCGAACATATAAGGGCTCAAACCACACCCAAATTATCCAACAACAGCAACAAACATTCACTGCTTGATACGTTGATTATTAGAGCCGCATTACCGCTAAAAAATCTAGTACCTGGCTTTGTGTGTTCTCTATAGCCCCAAACAGGCCTATGTTTTGTGAGGTGGACACTATTTGGTTTATGTTGGCTTCAAAGTTAAAGTCTAATTTGCTCACATTAGATCCATAGCTATTGCTTGCAAAACCCCAGTAATCAAGCGGAACCATAAAAAAAGCAACAATAGTCACCGCCAAAACTAACACAACAACCAACCCAATCACAATTAACACCCAAGAGTCTTTGCGAGACGAACTAGTTGCTGTTGATGGTGGCTGTGATGATGTTGATGGTGTTTGTGGAGGTGGTGTTTGGTAGGTTTGATTAACTGGGCTTGGGGTTGGCGGCGGGGTTTGGGTGATGATGGTTGCTATTTGGGTTCCGCAGTTATGACAAAATGTTGCTCCTTCTCTGAGTTGGGTGCCGCATCTTCGACAATAAGCCACAGTATAGCCTCCGATAGGGTATATCGGCCTCAAAATTTAAGTCTTCTCCACAACTATTTGCTTGTTCGGGTGGGTTTAGCTAGCAATTTTAATAAGGACGGTATAAGGGTTTGTTGTGATGATGATTGGTTTGTCTCAAAAAGTTCTGGTAACTTCTGCTTGGCCCTACATCAATGTCACTCCGCATCTGGGCAATCTAGTCGGCTCAATGCTCTCAGCCGATGTCACCGCCCGCTACTACCGCTTATGCGGAGCCGACACATTGATGGTTGGGGGATCTGACACCCATGGCACCCCCATCGAGGTCGAAGCCCTAAAACAGGGTATAACCCCCAAAGAGCTAACAGATCGCAATCACAAAAAAGTCTCCGAGCTCTTCAAACGCTGGGACATCTCCTTTGACAACTATACCACAACCGAGAGCTCGGTGCACAAAGCCTTTGTACAAAAAACCCTGCTTGAAATCCAACAAAACGGCTACATCTTTAGCCAAGACACCGAGATGCTCTACTGCCAACACGACCAACGCTTCCTCCCCGATCGCTTCGTTGAGGGCAAATGCCCCCACTGCGGCGCGGAGAAAGCCCGAGGTGACCAATGCGATGGCTGCGGAAAACTCCTCGAACCCACCCTACTTGTTGAGCCCTACTGTACTCTTTGCAAAAACCCTCCAATTGCAAAAACCACCCGCCACTGGTATATTGATCTCACCAAACTCTCCGAGCCACTGAGTGAGTACATAAAAAACAATTCCCACCTTCCTCAAAACGTTAAAAATTTCAGCCTAAACTGGATAAAAGAAGGCCTAAAACCCCGCGCCGTCACACGCGATGTCGAGTGGGGCATACCCGCACCCTTTGAGGGTGCAGAGGGCAAAACCATCTATGTCTGGATAGACGCTGTCTTGGGCTATGTTTCAGCAACCATTGAGTACTACAAACAAACCCAACAACCCGAAAAATGGCAAGAATTCTGGCTGGATAAAACCGCTCAAACCCTCTACTTTGTCGGCAAAGACAACATCCCCTTCCATACCATTATCCTCCCCGCACTGCTCTTAGCATCTGGCCAAAACTATAATCTGCCCTGGAGCGTATCCGCAACCGAGTTTCTACAATTCAGAGGCCAAAAAGCCTCCAAAAGCAAACGTATAGGCATCTGGATCGATGAAGCCCTTGACATGTTCCCTGTGGATTACTGGCGCTTCTTTCTCATAGCCACCCGACCTGAGAGCAAAGACACCAACTTTACCTGGACCGCATTTGCAGAAAAAATCAACGCCGATTTAAACGACACCTTTGGCAACTTTATCCACCGCACCCTATCCTTTATCAACACCAAATTCGACAGCACCATTCCCACACCCACCAACCCCGATGCTGATGACCAAGCCCTGCTTGATGGCCTAAGAGAAAAAACAATCCAAGTCGCCCAAGACATCGAAAACGGCAACCTCCAATCCGCAGCCAACACCCTTATCGCCATAAGCCGCCTTGGCAACCAATATCTAAACACCAAAGAACCCTGGAACCTCATGAAAACTAACAAAGAAAAAGCCGCCACAATCTTCTACAATGCCGCCCAGATTGTAAAGGCCATAACGGTTATCTCTCAACCCTTTATGCCCACAACTGCACAACAACTCTGGCAAACCCTAAACCTTTCTGGATTAATTGAGCAAAGCCGATGGAGCGATGCCTTAGTACCCCTTGAAGCTGGACACAAATTCTTAAAACCCCAGCCTCTCTTTCACAAAGTTGAAACCGATGAAGACAAACTAGATGAGCAACTAGCTCAGATACGCGCAAAATCAGCTCCTAAGTAGTCTGGGTATAACTATGACCGTAAAAATTACTGCGGATCTTCATGTGCATACTACCTACTCAAAGGATTCTCTGATAACTCCTAAAGATCTTCTCTTTTATGCTAAGAAGCGTGGTCTGAATGCTTGTGCTGTAACTGATCATGATTTTCTTGAGGGTGCTTATAAAATTGCTAAAGAAACTGATTTTCTTATAATTCCGGGTATGGAGGTCTCAAGTGCGGATGGTCATATTGTTGCTCTAAATGTTGCGGAGTCCATTCCTAAGGGTTTGAGTGCTGTTGAAACAGTTAAGCGTATTCACAAAGCTGGCGGGGTTGCTATTGCGTGTCATCCCTATGTTTATTTTAAGGGGTGTCTTCGTGAACATGTTTGTTCTGATTTTGATGCTATTGAGGTGATTAATGCTCGGGCGTTTCCTTTTGGGGTGAGTGTTAAAAAGGCAAAGGAGGCGGCGCAGAGATTTAATCTGTCTCAGGTTGCTGGGACTGATGCTCACTATCCGCCTCAGATTGGTTATGGTTATACTGAGATTGAGGCTAGGGATGCTACGGTTGAGGCTGTTGCTGAGGCTATTGTGGCTGGGCGTTGTTCGCCTCATGGTCATCCGGTGCCTGCTTTTTTGAATATAGCGCAGCAGGCGGCTCGATTAAAACGTATGACTAAGAAATTTAGTCACCTCTTATGAGGCTTTCAAAACTTGGTTGGGTTGTTTGTCTTTTTTTGTTTGTTTGCCCTATGAGTAATCCTTAAATCGTAATTCTACCTAAACAATATTGGTGAGGAGAGCCTGTGAAACCGCCGGCTAAAAAATATTATATCATTCTCATAGCAAAAGCACTATGACTGCTCAAATGTGTACCCCTTAATTTCCGGCGAAGAGAAGGAACAGACTCACCAATTTTCATTATTTTTGACGATTAATTCTAAATCTAAACATATCCAACCCAATTTTTATACTATCCCGAGCCGGATTAATTTTGGAACCGCCCTTATTTTTCTCACGCCAAGTTACCGCAACCTCAGTTACCCGATAACCCAGACGTTTACAGCAAACAATAAGCTCCGTATCAAAAAAGTAACCATCTGAGCGAGAACAACTCAAAACTGATCTTGCAGTGTTTCGACTCATAATCTTAAACCCACATTGATGATCATGAATACCATCCAAAAAAAGCACCCGCACAAAGACATTGTAGGTTAAACTAAACAGTGTCCGTGTGGGCTGTCTTTGCACAGCTGAACCTCTTATGTGCCTTGACCCAATTACCATACCACCTTGCGATTTGACAACCTCATAGAGCTTAGACAAACAGCTCAAATCCGTGGCCAAATCAACATCCATAAACGCAATATATTTGCCCTTAGCGGCGTTAACAGCATTTTTGATAGCCTTACCCTTCCCTAACCGCATAGATGAATGTAGCAAAACCAAATGGGGATTTGACTGCGATAGCTCAGCAACAATTCTATCAGTCCCATCAGTGCTACCATCCTCTGAGACAATTATCTCATAAGAACTGCAAAAATCTCGAAGCGCAGCTTCCACCGCATGGATGCAGCGTTTAATCTGCACAGCCTCATTGTAGGCCGGCAACAGTATAGAGACCTCTCTTTGCGGTGACTGGGGCTTCAACTGATTTCTCCTTATTGTTTATGGAACAATGCACTTTTAAGTTAAAACACTTGTTGTACAACTTTCCTCAAATTATGCCCCAGCACTGGCCTTAACCAAGCAATCACAAACAAACCTGCTTTTTTCTGCTGGTAAACAACGAATTCGCTTAACCTGACAATATGTAAACTTTAAATTCTCTAAATGTCATCTGCTATAATAATTCGGCTTGGAAACATCTGCATGTCATATATGGCTGATATAGCAAATCCGTACTTGGGGGCGTTTGTAACAGGCTTATTCTATAGCTTAGCCGCTTGTACCGCTTCTTGTCTGCCAGTTGTAGCGGGCTATATTGCAGGTGTAGGTTCAGGCTTTAAGGGAAGCATTAAAATAACAATGTTTTTCAACTCCGGACGTCTGCTCGCATATACTCTGATTGGAGCAATTACGGGGTTATTTAGTGGTCTTTTACACTACTTTATTTCCGATATGGTTTTTTCCCCTTTTCAAATCTACTCCTCACTAGTATTTGGGGTAGTCACTATAATCATAGGGGTGATGGTGATGCTTAACGCCCGAAAACCCTCCTGCGCATGCAACGGACAAGTCACCAAAAATATAGCCTCTGCCAAAAAAGGCGGTCGGTTTGGAGTGGATTTTGGGGCTTTCTCACTGGGATTAACCCGGGGTCTAATTCTCTGCCCCGCACTAATGTTGTTGCTATTTCCAGCCATACCCTTTACATCTCCTATTGCTAGTGTGGGGATTGCTGTTTTCTTTGGGCTAGGCACCATGTTATCGCCGCTTCTGCTCTTGGCAGGTGTCACAGGCTGGTTGCTCACCAAAGCTCCCCTATTTCAAAAATGGATCTCAATCGCAGGCGGCATTATCTTGATCCTGATGGGTATATTTTCCATACTTAACTTAGTCATATAATAACTATCAACAATAATCGAGAGGAAGAATATGGCCGGTGAACTAATCGGGAATATACTTACACTCATCGTGTTAGCGGGGCTTGGAGCCGCAGGTGTGCTTGCGGTTATACTTTGGAAAAAAAACCGCGCCTCACGAGTCAGCTTTTTGAGATTTGTCATCCAAGCCGTTGGTTTAGCGGCCTTGTTTTTTTTGTTCGCCCTTGAACCTGCCATACCGCTTCTCTATATACTCATCGCTTGGTTTGCGGCAACGCTTTTTTTGGGCCGCTTCTTCTGCGGCTGGATCTGTCCCTTTGCCTTTATCATGGATGTAGAAAGCGTAGTGCGAAGAGCACTAAAAATCCGCCACCGCTTGCTCCCTGAGAAACTCAATGTTGCTCTCCACAAAGGCCGCTACCTAATTTTAGCGGCATTTCTGCTCTTGCCCATAGCTTTGTGGGTGGTTGATCCTCCTCCTAATACTGCTTCGGCTGTTATGATGGGCCAATTACTCGCCGGACCCTTTCGCCCCTACAGCATAATCATCGATCCCCTCATACCCCCAGTGGTGCCTTGGACTGGCCAGTTGATTTTGGGTGATATTAACCTTAGTTATCCCTATGTTGGTGATATTGTAACCTTTATTGAGGCAACTCCTGGCCAAATTTTGGCCCTTGCATTTGTGGCGGTTACCTTAATTGGTGCATTTTTTATTCGACGCGTTTGGTGCCGCTTCTGTCCCGCAGGTGCGTCTATAGCGTCTCTTAACCAGTTTAAGGCATTTAAGGGGGTACCCCTACTCTATATAGACAAAGACGAGGAGAAATGCACCAAGTGCGGCGTCTGCAAACGCGTCTGTCCCGCACAAGTCAACGAAGTATACGAACAAAAGGGTGGAAAAATCAACACATCTCAATGTATGCTCTGCGCACGATGCGTCGAGATGTGCCCATATAAAGACGCGCTTAAAATAAAGCTGGCTAACAAAACAGTGTTTGAGTCAAGAAACTGGCTTGAACCATCAATAGAGAGCGAGGAGAGAAAAATTGAGTAAAGAAAAAACCGTTGAGCGAAGATATCTGCCTGAGATCTCACAAAAAGAGATGGCTGAATTAAAAAACACCGTAAAAACTGCCTCCCAAAAAATAATCGCTGACAACATTGAGCGCATGAAAAAAGCCGATCCCCACCGCCCCGAGGCTATGAAATACTTTGATGACATCGCTAATCTCTTTGGCCGTCGCCAACAAGAAATCCAAGCTGAGAAAGAACGCGGCAAAAAAGTCATCGGCTACATGTGCCTCTTTGCACCCACCGAGCTAATTTTGGCTGCTGATGCTATTCCTGTTCGTGTTAACTCGGGTTGGTATGATACCTCCAAAGTAGGTGATCGTGTGGTTCCTGTTGAGGTTTGTCCTGTTATTCGCTCAACCATAGGTGCTAAAATGATTGAGCTTTCTCCTTTTCTTGAGCAAAGTGATGCGTTGATTAGTGTTTTGACTTGTGATGGGATGACTAAGCTTGGTGAGATTTTGAGTGATCAAACTACTGTTTGGGGTATGAATGTTCCTCGTGTAAAGGATTCTAATCAGAGTTTGCGGTTTTGGAGTGATGAAATAAAGCACATGAAAGCTCAGATTGAGTCTTTGACTGGTAATAAAATTACTCGTAAAAGTCTCAAAGAAGCTATTGCTAATAGTCATCGTGCAACCAAGGCGTTTCGCCGATTACAAGATTTGCGTAAAGCTAACCCCGTTATTTTGGGCCGAGACGCCATGCTTGTCAATCAAGCCTATAGTTGGGATGATCAAAAACGCTGGACTGAGAAAACTGAGGCGTTGTGTGCTGAGCTTGAGGTGCGTGTGCAGCAGAAGGATTGGGTTTGCAGTCCTGATACGCCTCGGATTATGCTTACTGGTACTCCGATGTTTTGGCCTGATAATTGGAAGTTGCCTGCTTTGGTTGAGGAAGGCAGCCCTTCTGGTGTTATTGTTGCTGATGAGCAGTGCAGCGGTGAGCGTATTTTAAATGATCCTGTTGGTGTGGATGAGTGGTCGATGGATGATATGTTAAATGCTATTAGTGAGCGCTATCTTATGGCCTCTACTTGTCCCTGTTTTACAAGTAAAGACGGTAATGAAGACCGCATCAATTGGTTACTAAATAAAGTCAAAGAATCAAACGTTCAGGGCGTCATATACTATGTAATTCGCGGCTGTATGCTTTATGCTATGGAGTATAGCCGTGTTAAGAAGGCTCTGGATAAAATCAACATACCCGTTTACTACCTAGATACTGAGTATACCCGCGAAGATGTTGGACAACTAAAAACCCGTGTTGAGGCATTCCTAGAGTTGCTAAACGCACGCGTAGACTTCTAGGTGAACTAGATGATAACCGTTGGAATGGATCTTGGAACACAACGCGTAAAAGCAGTTGTCTTAAAAGACGGCACCGTCGTTGGACGAGCACAAGCCTTTGCAGGATTTGATCCCGCCAAAGTAGCCGAACAAGCAGTCAATGACGCTCTGAGCGCCGCCAATTTATCCCTAAAAGACGTCAACCATTTCACAGCAACCGGCTCAGCAATGGACATAGCACCCCACGCCAATAGCACCGTAAGCATGATGGGTGCAGACGCAAAAGCAGGAGTATTTCTCATCCCCCAAGCACGCACAATAATTGACGTCGGAGCAGAAGAAGCCCGAGCCGTCAAATGCGACGACCGCGGCCTAATGACCGAGTTTGTTGTTAACGAACGTTGCGCCGCTGGAGCAGGCGCATTTATCGAAGCCATGGCCCGAGCCCTAGAAGTCAAACTCGAAGACATGGGCACCCTCGCACTTCAAGCCGAACGCGCAAGCCCCATCAACGCATCATGCGTCATATTTGGCGAATCCGACGTGGTCTCACTTATCCACCGCCAAGAATCCAAACCCGAAATCGCCCGAGCCGTATTTGACGCCATGGCTGACCGCGTCTCAGCAATGGTCCATCGCCTAGGCATAAACCCCGTGGTCGTTCTAAGCGGAGGCGTCGCCAAAGACCCCGGATTTATAGCATCCCTCAACCGCAAACTAGACCTAACAGTCACAGTCCCTGAATACCCTGATTACGTAGGAGCTCTAGGCGCAGCACTAATCGCTGCAACACGCGCCAAGGGGGCATCTAAATGAGCACAACAACAAACAAAGAAGAATTTTGGCGTTGGCACGAATACCACCGCATAATGCCCAACATAAAACCCACAAACAAAGACCTAATCACCGCAGGAGTTGATGTAGGCTCAGTAGGCTCCAAAGCAGCAGTGATGGTCAACGGCCAAGCCTACAGCTGGGGCATCACACGCACAGGCAGCAACAGCCCCGAGAGCGCAAAAAAAGCCCTAAACTATGCCCTAAAAGACACAGGCCTAGAACTAACAGATCTCAAATACATCGTGGGCACCGGATATGGCCGTGTCAACGTTCCCATGGCAAACAAAGCCATAACCGAAATAGCCTGCCACGCCAAAGGCGCCAACTATATCTGGGGACCCAGCGTCCGAACAGTCCTAGACGTCGGCGGACAAGACATCAAAGCCATAAAAATCGACCCCACCGGACGAGTCGTCAGCTTCCTTATGAACGACAAATGCGCCGCAGGCACAGGCCGAGGCATGGAAGTCTTTGCAGATTTACTCCAAATCCCCATAGAAGAAATAGGCACAACCTCTCTTAAAGTCGAACAAGAACCCGAACCAGTAAGTTGCACCTGTGTGGCATTTGCAAAAACCGAAGCCATCGGCTTACTACGCAAAGGCTGGTCCAAAGAAAAAGTTTTAGCCGCCTACACCCGAGCAATGGCAGTGCGCATGGCCAACCTCATAAACCGCGTCGGCCTAGAACCCGACCTAGTCGTCACAGGAGGCCAATCCAAAAACGTAGGCATTGTAAGCCGCATCGAAACCATACTGGGCGTAAAATGCCTGCCAACCCCAAACTGGCGAGAAGGCGCCCTAGACCCCATGGCCGCAGGAGCATTTGGCGCCGCACTACTTGCCAAAGCACTCTACGAAAAAGAACAACAAACATAGCGTAGACGGTGAACAACAATCATCACATACTATGGTTACTGTGACGCTTCAGGCGAATACTACCTCGTAGTGGACTCAGACAAATGCACCGGATGCGCTAAATGCACCGAGAGTTGTCCCCAAAAAGCTCTCGAGATGGTAACAGAATTTATAGATTTAGAAGACAAAACCATAGCGGCCATAAAAGAGATGCACCGCAAAAAAATTCAGTATACCTGCACCACCTGCAAACCCGAAACCAACCAAACCCCCTGTACCAAAGCATGCAACGCCAAAGCAATTTGGTGCGTCTGGAACCCCAGTAACCTCAAATAAAATTGAGGTATAATATGAAATATACTGGTACACTTCTCGCAGTAAGCGATATCGAGCGATCCAAGATTTTTTACACAACCCTCTTAGGTTTACATGTCGAGATTGATATAGGTGCAAACGTCACTATGTATGGCGGTATTTTCCTACAGACCATTGAAACCTGGCGCAATTTCATTAGTAAAGATGAAACAACATTCCATAACAATGTCATGGAACTTTACTTTGAGACCGATGATTTTGATGGATTTATAAAAAAATTACATAACGTGAAATTGGTTCATCCCCCGTTGGAACATAGCTGGGGACAAAGAGGTGTACGTTTCTATGACCCTGATGGACATATTGTTGAAGTCAGTGAAAATATACAGATAGTTATCCAGCGCTTTCTAGATAGCGGTATGACCATTGCCCAAACAGCTACCCGAATGGACGTTCCTGAAGATTACATAAAAAAAGCGCTTCTAGTGAATAACTCTGAAAAAAACATCCAAATACAAAAAATGATTGCTGACCTGACGGCCGAACAAGAAAAAATCACACAACAACTCGCAGAATTAAAAACTCAGGGAAAAGAAAAAACCGCGCGATTCAAACAGCTTTTCACAAAGAAACTATCTAACATAACTGTACTAAGTATGCTACAAAGCTATGGCTTGATGTGACCGAAAGAAATCACTATTTACCATACAACTCATTCTGTTTTCTGTTTCGAGTAGATTGGTTTCTATATCCGCTTGTGACGGAAACTAAGCATATTCTTGGATGGTTCTAAACGTCAACAAAACTGATTCCATGATCTATATCTTACAGAAACTCGATCCCAAAAATATGTGGAAATTACTAAACATTTTGAATGCTAATCTGTAATCTACTATTACAGTAATCTCGTCATTTAATAAAAAAAGAAAATTATTGTGTGTTAAATGTGTGGGCAGAGGATTTAGTTTCCTCTGTGTTGTTGTTCTTTTTGCGTTTGAAAGTAAAGACTATGGCTATAATCTGCGCGGCAAATATTATGACGTTAACGATGGTCCATTTGTCTACTAGAGTCATTGTGCGGCTTAGGTCTTCGGTGAGTAGGAATGCGCTGATGCCTGCTATGCCCATGGCAAGTGTTACAGCTAGCCAGAGGTTGCGGTGTTGACTTTTTTGTTTTTGTGTTTCTGTGTTGTCGGTCTGGGTTTGTGTGTTGTTGGTTTGTGTTTGTTTTTGTTTTTTCTTGTGTTGTAGTAGTGTGTAGATGCCTATGGCTATGGCTAGTATGAGGCCAGCTATGCTTAGTATCAAGTTTACCAGGGCCCAGGTTTGTATTGTCTCTTCTTTGCTTTTGCTTGCGTCTGGTGTTGTGCTTGGAAGTGGTGGTGTTGTGCTTGGAAGTGGTGTATTGGTGGGTTTGTTTGTTTGAGATCCGCCATTGTTGCCTCCGTTGCCGCCTGATCCGCCATTGTTGCCTCCGCCTCCGTTGTTTTGGGTGTATCGTGCAGTAACTGTGAGGTCAGAGGTTATGTTGGTAAAGGTGGAGGGGCTCCAGCCCGTGAAGGTATAGCCGTTACGTGAGGGATTGGCTGGTGCTGTTGCGCTGCCGCCATAGGGAACTGTCTGCGTTTTCAAAACAGATCCATCCCAATCCACAAACTTTACCGTAAACACCACTTGTTCCCATTGTGCTACATATGTGGCATCACCCTCAACGGTAGGTGTTGGCTCAGGGGTCCACCCAATAAAACGCCACCCCAATTGACCCGTTACCTCAGGTGCTTTAGGGGTTAACTCACCCAAAGCACACTCAAAACTAACCGCATCAAAGGTACCATATGCACCCGGTTGATAGGTTACAGTATACTTTGCATGCGGAGGGGCTTCTTTGGAGGTCCAGACTGCATATAGGGTCACATCGTTTGTGAGGGTATGGTAGGCTGTTGATCCAGTAGCAAAATCCGGAGTTTTGGCATCTGCGTTGTAGGCCCAGCCTTGGAAAGCATAGCCTTCGCGAAGCATGTTGCCTTGATTGGTGATAAGTACTGAGTATCCTGCTGGGTAGGAGCCGCCTAGAGGTACGGTGCCGCTTGTGTGTCCATTGCCATTATAGGTTAGGGTGTAAAATATGGGTTGGGTGGTTTTTGTCCACTGCGCTACATAGGTTATGTTGTCGGTTACGGTAGGGGACCATGTGGGTTGCCAGCCACTAAATGTCCAGCCTTCTGTGTGGTCAACTGCTGGGTCGGTGCCTGTGTTGGTGCCAAATATTGGTGTGGGGTCATCGAGGGCTAAATTTGTGTAGGTTTCGTCTTTTGCTTGCCAAGTGCCTTGTGTTCCAGGGTCATAAATCACGGTATAGACTGCTATGGGGGTGTTATTTGTGTAGCTTATGTCATAGTTGTTGTATCCTTGGGTGAAAGGAACAGTCCAGACTACGTTGGGACCTATTTGGGCGTGGTATAGTGCATCATCTATAGAGGGTTTCGGTTGTATGCTGCTGAGGCTCGGTTATTTGCAAATACCGTACCGTCGTCGACAAAGAGGTTGTTTAGGTTTGTGTAGGCCACCCAGATTGCTCCTCCGTTGTTGCCTGCAATATTGCCTGAAATTGTTCCAGTTAGCATCTCAACAAAACCTGAGTTTATATACACTCCTCCGCCGTTAACATCGGCTATGTTGTTGGCAATCATACCGCTTGTTAAGCTAAACTTATCATATGTGTACACTCCTCCGCCGTTATATCGAGCAGAATTGTTTGAGATCTGGCCGCCATTTATTGTAACTGCGTTAACGTTACTGCTCATGGTGAATATGCCGGCGCCATAGTTGGCTGTGTTGTTAGCGATGGTTGCCTTATCTGATAGGGTGAGGTGGCCTTGGTTTAGGTTTTGTACCCCGCCGCCAAAGTTGTTGGCTGTGTTGTTAGCGATGGTTGCCTTATCTGATAGGGTGAGGTGACCTTGTTCGAGGTGTACCCCGCCGCCATAATTGGCTGTATTGCCCGAAATAACTGTATTACCTGATAGGGTGAACGTACCTGTGTTTTGTACCCCGCCGCCTGTGTTCGAGGCTGTATTACCCGATATGATCGCATCATTATACATGTTAAAAATGCGATACCAATTGCATACTCCTCCGCCATTAGCTGCAGTGTTGCCGGATAGTTCTCCGCTTTCCATGTTAAAAGTGCCTGAGTTCCAAATGAAAACCCCGCCTCCGTAGGAGGCTGTGTTGTCTGAAATTTCTCCGTCAAACATATTGAACACTCCACCAGAGACTTCTACCCCGCCTCCGTAGGAGGCTGTGTTGTCTGAAATTTCTCCGTCAAACATATTGAACACTCCAACAACAACCTCTACACCCCCTCCGGAATCGGCTGTGTTGTTGGAAATCAGGCCGTCAAATAGACT
>JAIRQQ010000021.1 GCA_031256395.1 Nitrososphaerota archaeon | reverse complement strand
AATGTCGAACATGGCATCTATAGGTTGCCTGATTCGATGAGTTTTGAGGAAGGCACCTTTATTGAGCCGCTGGCTTGTGTATCGCGTGGACAAAGATTAACAGGACTCAAAAAAGAAGATACCGTTCTTATCATTGGCAGCGGCATCAGTGGTATTCTTCACGCCCAGCTTGCTAAATATCGAGGGGTGGAGAACATAATCGTCGCTGATATCAACCCCTATCGGCTAGAGTTGGCCAAAAAATTTGGTGCCCACCATGCACTTGATGCCAAAACCAATCTGCCAGAGAAACTGCGAGAGTTAACGGGGCATTTAGCTGATCAAGTCATTGTTTGCACTGGTGCACTCTCAGCGGCTATGGCCTCGATGGATTGTGTAGAAAATGGAGGTTCGATTCTGTTCTTTGCTGTGCCCGATCCAACTGTGAAGCTACAGGTACCTATCAATCAGTTTTGGCGTAACGAAATCACCATGCGCACAAGCTACGGCGCCTCACCCAATGATATCGAAGATGCCCTGAGCGTTTTGGCAACAGGTAAGCTCAATGTTAAGGACATGATTACCCATCGACTGCCGCTCACTGAAGCTCAGGAAGGTTTTCGGTTGATGGCTGAAGCGGGCAATTCGCTAAAAGTTATATTAGAACCCAACCAAGCATAGACATAAAACCAACTTTTCTTTTTATTTTGTTATGCCCGATTTGTATGATGCAATTAGGCAACGCCGAAGTATTCGCAGCTACCAGTCTAAACCAGTTCCCAAAGAGGTCATACAAACGGTTTTGGAGGCAGTATCTTGGGCGCCGTCAGCACACAACAGTCAACCGTGGCGATTTATAGTCTTAGAGGATGCCAAAGTTAAGCGGAATTTGGCTGAGCAGATGGCAGATGCTTGGGCAATAGATGCTACAAGAGATAATCAGGTGGTTGAGGCTAAAATGCGCAATGAACGAGTGGAGCGCTTTGCAGGTGCTCCAGTGTTGATTTTGGCAAGCCTAACAAGGGAGGGTCTTAGGGAATTCTCCGATGAAGTGCGGCAGGATATTGAGCGGGATTTGGCGGTGGCGAGTTTAGGGGCAGGCATCCAAAACCTGCTTTTGGCAGCACATGCAAACGGTTTGGGCGCTTGCTGGTACTGTGCACCCGCCTTTTGTAAACAACTCGTGCAAAAAACCCTAAAGATCCCTCAACACGTTGAGCCACATGCATTCATTATACTTGGTTACCCAGAGGAATACCCGCCAGCACCACCCAGAAAAAAAGTCACAGATTATTGTTTTATCAACACTTGGAAATAACTTTCACCGTATTTTTTGGTTAGGTATACGAGTGTGTTCTGTTTGCCATAGCTTTTACTAAATATCTAAAAAACCTTTGATTGTAACAAACCCTTATATTTCGGCTATAATAAGGGTATAATCAGATATTGGCCGGAGAAATGTTGTGATGGCATATATCAAGCGCGATATGGAAAATACATTTTCGGCGGTTACAAAACAGTTCAAAGTTGTTTTAGTTACGGGTTCACGTCAAGTCGGTAAAACAACTATGATGAAAAAACTCATGGAGGACACAGATCGCAAATATGTTTCTCTGGATGAGTTAACTATGCGGAGTTTAGCAAAAACAGACCCCGCGACGTTTATTAAAACCTTTGAGCCACCCGTTTTTATTGATGAGATTCAGTATGCACCCGAGTTATTTAGCTACATAAAGAGCCAAGTTGACAAAAGACAACAAAATGGCGACTACTGGCTCTCGGGCTCACAAATTTTCAGACTTATGAGAGGCGTTTCAGAAAGTTTGGCAGGACGCGTGATCTTACTAGATTTGTTTCCACTCTCACAAAATGAAATCTATAACCATAAACCATGCAGACCACTATCTACAGATTTTGATGAATTAAAAGAGAGAACCACAAACATCCCTGCCGCCAGACCCATCGACATCTATACTCGTATTTTTAATGGAGGTATGCCTCAGATTATTGCAGAGGGCATTAACAATCGAGAACGGTTTTATGAAAGCTATATCCGCACCTACCTGGAGAGAGATGTTCGTGATTTATCGGGCAATATAGATGTTTTAAAGTTTCATCGCTTTATAATTGCCGTGGCAGCAAGAACAGCCCAATTGATAAATTTTAAATCAATTGCAGACGACGCAGACATAGATCAAGCCACTACCAAAAATTGGCTAAATATTTTGGAAACTTTGGGGCTGATTTTTTATCTGTATCCGTACTCAAACAACAGCCTCAAACGCACGATAAAATCACCCAAACTGTATTTTTATGACAGCGGTTTAGTTGCGCACCTTACGCGTTGGAGCAATGCCGAGACACTTATGAATGGTGCACAGAGTGGAGCCATTCTTGAAAATTTTGTTGTATCTGAGATTATGAAGGGTTATCATAACAGTGGAATTGAGCCGTATTTGCATTATTTTAGGGATAAAGACAACAAAGAAATCGATTTGCTTTGGGAAGCTAACGGCACGCTCTATCCACTTGAAATCAAAAAAACAGCCAATCCAAACAATCAGCTTGTCAAAACATTTCGACTCCTTGAAAAGAGCGGTAAAAAAGTAGGCAACGGCGGAATTGTGGGTCTAAATGATGACTTTATTCCACTTGATAAGGAGAATTTTGTGATACCCATAAAGTGTGTGTAAAAAACTCACCTATTCGTCACCTTAGGCACAATACATGTGAACCAAAATCCCAAAACAATAGGTAAGCATCCACAAATTCGATGTTGTTGTTCTTAAGAGGATCCTATTGTTTATCGGGGATGAATTCCATCGACAATGAATTAACACAGTGTCGTGTATTTTTCTTGGTTAAGTGTTCACCTGTAAAAACATGACCAAGATGAGCACCGCAGTGGGCACACTCAATCTCTACCCGCATACCATCAGGGTCAGGCAACCGGTTTACTGCTTCGGGGATTTCTTCATCAAAGCTTGGCCAGCCGCAGTCTGCTTCAAATTTGTGCTCTGAATGGTACAGTTTAGCTCCGCATCTTTTGCAAACATAGGTACCTTTTTCCCAAAAATTATTGTATTTACCGGTAAAAGGCATCTCAGTGCCTTTGTAGACTATAACTTGTTCTTCTTCAGCGGAGAGTTTTCTTTGCTGTTGAGAATCGGACAAAACAAACACACCACTATCACTATAGAAGTTGGATGTTAAAAGGCTTCAACTAACAAATATAAACTGCATCAGACATGGTTGTAGTGAGGCTTTTTTATGGTTGAAATAACTCGGCTTTTTTTATCTTTTCCCAAAAGTAGTTCCGCTTTTTTCTTTGGGTGTTTCATAGGTATTCTCCATTTAACAGTTTGTTTGCCAGCCACATCCAAACTTCAGGCGGCATTCTTTGAATAAACGCTTGATTTGGTGTTTCAGCATACCGCAAATTCAAACTCCCATGCGGCCGATCATTATACCACCCAACCAACGCATCAAAACAATCAAATCGGCCGCGATGATGCTCATAGAAATCAAACCACTTCTCAACTTTCCCGTTAGTTTGCGGATGATTTACCCCGCACAAAATCTGCTCAATACCTTCTTTTTTTAGAAAAATCTCAAACGGATGCTCAGCATAATCATGCTTATCCCGCTTCACACCATAGAACTGTGTTCCATGATCACTAATACAGTCTCTAATGCGCAAATTATAGCTATTTTGGCAGCTGCAGAGAGCTTGTTTTAGCAGAAAAACAGAATTCTCCGCGGTAGCATTGCTAAATTCACCGCCTGATAAAATCTTGCGCGACGCATCATCTAGCACAACACAGACCTGCATGCCATGCACAACTTTGCTTACGTGCCAATCCAGGTGCACCGCTGAGAGGCAATGATCTCGTTCGTAACGTATCCAGGGTTTGCGTCTTTTCTGTTTGCTTATTTGCTCAGATGCATAACCTTTCTGCAGCATAATCTTGTGTATAGTGTTGTGGGGTATTTTCTGTTTATGTTCTATGCGTATTATTTTTTCAAGGTATGCGGCGTTTAGGTGATGTTTTTTCCATGTTTGTTCTACTATTTCATTCCATTGGTGTGGTTGTTGTTTTTTTGGTCTGCCTATTTTTGGTTTGGGGATTTGCATGGAAGTTTTATACTGGGAGTATATTTTTCGGAATCTTCGGGTAGAGATTCCAAGATGGACGGCAAGCCACTTCTGGGATTGCTTTCTTTGATGAAATTGTTTAAGACACCACAACAACTTTTTCTCATCAGTCAACTTCCGCATACACAATAGGGGCTTTATATAGCGGAAGTACTTTCGGGAAAAGACATAACTCGGCTTTTTTGGAAAAAGGCATTTACTGCAGATAATTTTGAACTTGGAGAAATTAACAGTGCTGATGTAGATATGGATACTTGGCAGATAAAGAGCCTGTTTGTTAATTTGACTGATGAGTCGACACAGCGGCTTGGGTTTAGACAACCCTTTCTTGGTAAAGTCACCGTTTGTCTTCCAGTTTCCGCCGTTAGAACAATCGCGGATCATGCAATATTAAATCAGACATTTGAGCAACTCCGCAACCTCAAACAATGCAAAGAGTAACCACCTATTCTCAATAATTACAGTGATATTTACACATCAACAATGTAGTGGTGCAACTGCTCATCGACAAGAGACAAGCGTTGTCTTCTTGACCCAACGGTCAGATAAAACATCATCCTTAAGAGCAGAGAAATAAACCAACCACTTCCATAAGCTTCTTTACCTAACGTGGCTGATCACCAAATTATGGGTTGGGCGCTCTTTACTTAGCGCTATGTTTGTGTCTAAACACTGCGATTAGAACACCGCCTAGGATAGTCAAGATAGTGATGCCCATAATGGTTAATCCGATGAGCATGCCAACATCAAGTGACATCAATTTTTGAGTGGGATATAGAAGGGGCAGCGAAATAGATGCTGAGGGGGTGGCTAGTGTGTTTGGGGTATCAAAAGGGTTGTTTGGAGAGAGGGCGAGTGAAGGATTATTATTTGGAGTGATAAAGGGTGTTGGTGCGTCTGAGATGTCGAGTTGGACATTGTCAATGTTAATTTCTTGTTGTCCTGAACCATCGCTCCACCAGTCTTCACCCATTCCTGACATAAGACTTATGGAGTGGGTTTTATCGGTGAATTCTTGTTGGGAAACATTGATCACCACTATATCGTTAACTGTTAAAGTTGCTGTTTGGGCTTGATTGTTAATAGTTAGAACAATATGGTACCATGTGTTGCTTGTTGGGGGTGGACCGGTGGTTTGAAAGACATAGGTGTAGATGAGGCTTCCACCTATCCACATGGACCAGAGCTTGGAACCATCTATACCAATGCCAATGTTTCCTGCATTGCCGCCCAAATCGGTTGAGTCGCATACATAGAGGAAAAATATGGCGCTGTTGCCCTGTGGAGCTCCATGGGGAACGTTGGTTACCAAAATATCTTGGGAGGCTATGATGGTGCTGTTTACTGTTGAGGTGAAACCGTCTCGTACAAGATATGAGCAGGAATTGCTTCCAGCGGTTGGTGTGGGAACGATGAATCGAGCGATGCCGTTGCTAACGCTTTGACTTGCTCCAGAAACCGCATATGATTGGGACCAGCGCTCAAAGTTTCCAGAGGAAAAATTATCTGAGAACACTGTTGCAGCCTCTGTGCGCTTTAGGGGAACCACTAAAAGAATGCTCAGTAGAACCAATAGACAAAATGCGGCTAAATTCTTGTTCAACTCAATCGACCATTTTTTAAAAGTTAGATAACCGCTTGCTTGATACAGGGATAAAACGCTGGGTAGCCAGAGGCTAAAGCCGCGGCTCAGATTTAATTAAAACAATAATAATACAGAGGTACGAAGAATTTAAACAACATGTCAAGATAGTGCTTAACTCAAAAGAGCTATAGAAATAAAAGTTTAGAAAATAGAAATGGTGGGTTCATCAGAGATTAGCGTTGGGTGTAGCGGTGATCTATGGGGGTCTTTTGTGATAGGGTTGGTGTTGATGTAGGGTGTGGGTTAGTGTTGTCGTAGCTTGCGGTCTAGGAGGGTTCCATTGGATGATACGAGTTGTATATCCAGAGGCATGCTTCCAAGTGCGTGTGTGGCACAGCTCAAACAGGGGTCAAATGCGCGGATAACGGCTTCTACGCGGTTAAGCATGCCTTCTTGTAATTCGCGTGCTTTGACGTATTTTTTTGCGACCTGTGTTATAGCCATGTTGTATGCAATGTTGTTGTGCTCAGTGGCGATGACCATGTTGTTCCAAGTTATCATGCCCTGAGGATCAACTTTGTAGTGGTGAATTAGAGTACCGCGGGGAGCTTCGGTGACACCTATGCCTTCAGGGTTGTTTACAAAAGCTTTTGAGCGGATGTTCTCAGATTGAATATCGGGATCAGCTAAGAGGCGCTTGGAGGTTTCGATACAGAACAACACCTCGATGAGGCGAGCGTAGTGGTAGTGGAATGTGCTCTGAACAGGACCGTTTTTACCTATTTTTTTAAAGTCTTTGAGTGCTTCATCGGCTAGGGGTGTGCCGCAGTGGGAGGCTATATTTAGGCGTGCCAGAGGACCAACGCGGTAAGCCCCGTTTGGATAGCCGACGTTTTTGAAGTAGGGGAATTTCATATAAGACCAGGGTTCCACGGCTTCGCCAATGAAGTCTTGGTATTTGGCGGGGTCTACACATTCAACGACTGTTGCTCCGGTTGGATCTATGATTCGGAGTTTGCCGTCATAGTGTTCTAAGCCATCATCTGGGGTTACTAGGCCCATGTAGTATGTTGGGAAACTGCCAAAGTTTGCCACTTCTTCTTGGAGACCGTCTAGCATTTGTTTGTACATATCCAGCGTTTTTTGTGCGGCGTCAAGAGCTTCGGGGAGATTTGTGCGGAGGTAGTCGGCGCGTTCTTGTGTTAGAGGCCATTTGGCGCCTCCGGGTTGGACCCATTCGCTGGCATGGATTTTTTTACCTGCTACTTTCTCGATGATATCTTGTCCGAATTTGCGCAGACGAATGCCGCGCATTGCTAATTCGGGTTCTTTGGCTATTAATCCGAAAATGTTGCGCTCTAGGGGGTTTGAGTCAAAGCCCAGCAGAAAATCAGGCGAGGAGAGATGGAAGAAATTTAATGCGTGAGACTGGATTAGTTGGCCCATGTGCATGAGGCGTCTGAGTTTTACAGCTGTTTTGGGAGGGTTCACGCCAACGATTTGGTCACAGGCCTTAGCGCTGGCTAGGAGGTGGCTCACGGGGCATATGCCGCAGGCGCGGCTGGTAATTGAGGGCATTTCGTAGAAGGGACGGTTTTCAGTGAATTTTTCAAATCCTCGGAAATCAGTGACTTTAAAGTTCGCTTCTTTAACTGTGTCATCATCATTTAGATGAATAGTAATTTGTGCGTGTCCTTCAATCCGCGTAACGGGTGAAATTAAGATTTTTTTATCAGCCATACTTGGAATGTCCCTCCATGGTGGGTTTTCGCCCAGCCAGTAATTCGGTTAGCATGTAATTAATCAGATCGGCGTTTGGTGGACAGCCGGGGATGTAGTGATCGACTTTAACGATCTCGTGTAGGGGTCGGGCGTGTGGGAGCAGTTTGGGTACTTGGTCAGGGATTTGAGCGTTGAGAACAGCGGGGTCTTTGTAGGCACGCTCTAGGACTGCTTTGTCGCTGTGGGGTAGGCCATTGCGTAGTGCAACCACGTTACCTGTAACTGCGCAGTCGCCCAGAGAAACTAGAACTGCGGTTCGGGATCGTATGGTTTTTAGCAGTTCTTTTTGTTCTTCGTTTGCCACGGCGCCCTCGATTAGGGTGATTTCGACATCTTGGGGGAACTCTTTTACATCAGCAAAGGGGCTGTGTACTAGAGTGATTTTTTTTGCCAAGTCTACTAGTTGTTCGTCTTGATCTAGAAAGCTCATGTGACATCCGCTGCAACCGCT
>JAIRQQ010000121.1 GCA_031256395.1 Nitrososphaerota archaeon | reverse complement strand
GTTGGTTTATAATTACTATGATTTTAAGAAAAATAGGTTAAATATGTCCCAAGCAGAGCAGACAAAAATGGCGGCTATGTGCGATAAAATTTCAGAGTTAAAATATGCCGATTCGTTTGGGGTTGATTTTCATAAAACAGGATTTTGTCCCTATATTTCAAGCTGTATAATGGTAAAAGATAGAGCTGATTTACAAGCCTTGGGTGGAAAATCGCCCTATGATCTTGATTGTTTAAAACATGGCGAGTATTCACCCTTTGAGTGGACTTTGGAACTATCTAGGAGTGCATGCGGCCCAATCTCGGCATATACCGCATTCAAACTATTTGGTGTTGAGGGCTTTCAAGAATTAATACATACCATGTTTTCTAATGGAGAATATATCCGCAGTTTATTAAATGAAAAAAACGATTTTGAGGTAATCAATAACAAAACAGAAGGCTTTGCCACCTTATTTGTAATTCTGCCCCAACCAAACATATTGCGCTACAAGGACTACCTGAAATTAGCTGAACCTGAAGTACAGCCTTTGCTGGTATACAATCAGCAGTTCTTTTTGTTTTTATTAAAAAAATATGAGGCTGGTGAGATTGGCTTTAGACTAACCTTTTCCGCAAATTATAAACCCCAAGGGGCCAAAGCTAAAATGGGCTGTTTGAAAATTTATCAATCATCACCCATAGCAACCAGAGAAAAAATTTACAAAGTAATCAATCAACTAATCGACCTAAAAAAAGAGTTTGATACCAGCAATAAACCATTTGAAAACCAAATAAATCAACCCGCAGACTTTGTTTACCGAACACCCAAAGAGGGTTAATTCAAGAAAATATGCGGGTCAGTGCTAAACAAGCATGGTTTTTTGTTTAGCTTATGATTGTGCCCACGTCTTCGCCTTGTATGGCGGATAGCATGTTTTTTGGATCAAATCCGCTTACAACCACTGTTTTTATGCGATTGGATTTGAGGATTTTTACGGCTTCGGGGTCGATGATTTGATGGATACCTGCTTTGTGTTCATTTTGTTCAAACACTGCGGATAGTTCCTCAAAGCTTAAGTGGTCGAGTTTGACTGCATCGGCGTGTTTGCGGGGGTCTTTATTGTATATACCCTGCTGGTCGGAACCTTTTAGGAGCATATCGGCCGTTATTTTTTCTGCAACTAAGGTGGCAACAGTGTCGGTTGTGATTCCGGGTTTTAGTCCGCCCATAACTACAATACTGCCCATAGCAAGGTTTTCTGCGGCTTCTTCTAGAGTAATTGAGACTTTGTTTCCGCCATATTTGCCGAGTTTTTTGAGGAAAAGTTGCGCAAATAACCGTGAGCAGGAGATGGCAACCTCATCTTGGGCCTCCATGTTTAACTCGAGTTCTTTGGCAAACCCGATAAACTGTCGGGCTAATGCACCGCCTCCGACAACCACAACCACCTCATGACCTTGTTGCTTAAGCAAAACGATAATTTCGGCATATTTAGCTAGTAATTGAGTGTTGATGGGGTTTGCAACTACGCTGCCACCTATTCGAACCACAATCCGCATTTAGAGTCCTCTTGGTTGTTATGGTTTAGGAAGTTAAAAATCTTTAATACCAAAACGCCCTTTAAAACACAAGGGAAATAGATGACCTTCACTGAAACATATACGCTACAACCACAGGCGCCCCTAGATTTTGCGTTGAGTTGCCAAGTTTTCTCAGATGGAACCCCCTTGGTGCGTAGCTATTTGAATGGGGAGTTTAGTCAAGTTCTGCAAATAAATGGTGAGTTAGTTCTGATTAAAGTGATTGACAGTGGAAGCACTAAAACGCCCTGTTTAACAGTCACCCTAAAATCCAACCAGGCCTTGACTGCTAAAACCCAACAAGCAACACAAGATGCACTATGCTATATCTTTAATCTAACTTTTGACTTAACCGCTTTCTACTATGAGGTTCAAAACGACCCCGTTATGCACAAAATAACCCAGCAGTTATGCGGCTTCAAATTTCCCACTACACCTACCGCATTTGAGGGGTTAGTGGATGCTATTGTGGAGCAGCAAATATCAATTAAAGTTGCACGTACCATCGAGGAACGACTTGCTCAACGATTCGGCAAAAAACTTGAAATAAACAATGAAACTTATAGTGCATTTCCAACAGCACAAACTATAGCTGAGTCCTCAATTAGTGACATACGGGCATGTGGATTAAGTCAGCGCAAAGCTGAGTACATACACAACGCCGCAGAGCACATTTTATCGGGTAAGCTTGATCTGGAGACTATGAAAACTAACCCTGATCCCGTTAGTGTAATCAGGATGCTAGATGAACTCAAAGGAATTGGCCCTTGGACTGCTGAGCTCACCTTACTTAGGGGTATGCAACGTTGGGATGTTTTACCTGCTGATGACTTTGGCATAAAACGTGTTATTTCCACCTATTATTATGGGGGTAAATCCATAAAGACCCCTGAAGCCCAAGAAACCGCTCAAACCTGGGGAAAATGGCAAGGCCTAGCCGCGTTCTATCTTATCTTAGCTGAAGCCAAAAATATTCTTGTTTAGTACCTGTTGTAGTTTATTTTCGGTAGCTTGAAGGCTGGATAATTTGGAAACTGCTCACAAATTATCAATAGTTAAAACGCTTAATGATGATAAAAATGTGCGTTGTGCAGGTGGAATAAAAAGAAAGTAAACAAAGGGTAGGCTTATGAAGCCTATTTTTTGTTTGTGAGGTATTCGTGGATGTTTTTTGCTGCGATTTTGGCGGTACCCATTGCGCTGATTACGGTGGCTTCGCCGGTTGCTATGTCGCCGCCGACATAGACGCCATCCAAACTGGTTTTATGTGTTGCGTCGTTG
>JAIRQQ010000040.1 GCA_031256395.1 Nitrososphaerota archaeon | reverse complement strand
CATTGATTTTAGGGACTAGTACGTACTGAGCAAACCCGCCGGGATAAAAATTGGTGGTGTGAAGAGTATGGCAGGCCGTGTGATTGCCTCTTTGGCAGTGTCTGCATTCAAAGCAAGGTACATGATGGGAAACAAAAACGCGTTCGCCCTTCCAATTCTCAACTTTGGCTCCGACTTGATCAATGATGCCTGTGACTTCATGGCCCAACACACGCGGTGCCTTGGGAACACGATACCACTCAATAACATCACTACCACAGATACCACTTGCCATCACTTTGAGCCGAACTTCTTCCTCACCGACTTTAGGTGTTGGAATCTCTTGTACCTGCACATCATGATTGTTATAGTAAAAAGCAGCTAACAATAAAATTCACCAAAAAAGGGGTTGTTAGTTTTTGCCTGCTTTGATTTGATTGTAGAGATCCTCAGCTTCCTGTGCAGTATAATTCTCATGAATTATAGCGCGGATGGCTCTGATGGATGCAACTGGATGCTCTGTTTGCCAGATGTTGCGACCCAAATTGACTCCTGCGGCACCTTTCTGCATACCATCATAGACAAAGTCAAAGACCTCTCGCTGTGTTTCAGTCTTGGGTCCACCAGCGATAACCACAGGTACTGGACAACCGTTGATGATTTTTTCAAAGTTTTCTTGGCAGTAGTAGGTTTTAACAACACGCGCACCAATCTCGGCGGCAATTCTCGCTGAGAGCGCTAGATAACGTGCTTCCCGCTTTTCTAGTTCTTTGCCCACAGCACAAACAGCCATGACCGGAACTCCATAATCCTCACATTCATCCACAAGTTTGGACAAGTTGGTTAAACTCTTATTCTCATATTTACTGCCAACAAAAACCGACATCGACACAGCCGAAGCATTAAGACGCAAAATTTCTCCAATAGAGGTAACTAACGACTCATCCGCTAGATCTTCCCCAACAACTGAGACTGCACCAGAAACCCGCATGATAATTGGTTTCTCGATAGCGGGGTCAACACAACTACGCAACACACCCCTAGTAAGCATCAACGCATCAGCATACTGATAAATCGGTTTAATGGTTTCCGCAGGCTTCTCAAGGCAACGTGTGGGACCTTGGAAGTAACCATGGTCAATGGGTAAAAACAAGGCTTTCCCATCTTTCTCAAAGAGCCGACTCAATCGGTTTTTCATACCCCAATCCATAATAAATTTCTCCAAAAAGCAGTTGATCTAAGAATTAAATAACTTTATGCTAAACAAACCCCCATTTGATTTCCAAAAACCAACTACACCCCGCTACTAAGCACATTTGTGTAGTATGTTGTATGTGTGAAATTGACAGGGCCAGTCAAAGTTTGGTGCTTTGGGCGGTTGGTTATGTTGTGTGGGTGAATTCTGGCCGAATTCGGTGTATGTTTTGTTTTAGATTGGTTTTAGAATTAGGTAGCCTTTTTCTATTAACCAATGATGAAATTGCCATGTTGTGTATAGGCACGCTTGGCTGCATTTTTCGCGTGTCTGTTCATATGCTGTTGATCCCTCAACTTGTTTTTCTAGTTCTATTTGTAGTGGACATTGGGTGTCTTTACAGAATTCCCGCCGTTTATACTCGACATAGCCTTCAGGAGCCATAGTTATCAACCGCTAATTTCAGCCTAACCTAATAAGCCTACTGCCTAACCTAGCTCACACAAGCCGCAGACCACTAACCAAAAACTTGGCTTCAAAAAATCCCTCCATTTTTGTAAGGTGCTAGTTATTGTCCCAATCAACCGTGTGGTTTATTTTTTGTTGCAGTGGGGGTGTGTGGGTGTCTGGTGTGGTTGATGATAAGCAGGTTGACCCTTATTTTACCAGTCATATGTCTGTTGTTTGTAGCGGTTGTTGATTAGTACAGTTGTTTACGAATAGAGTTAAAAACTAAACCGTCCACTTCTATTAGGGACTAAAGTTTGGATAAGAAACGTGTGTCACTTTGCTGTGCAGGTTTTCTATTAATTGCCTTGGTTGTTGGTTGTTTTGTTACACAGAATTACCAGTACCAAAACTTTAGTTCCAACCAGAAACCTAATTATGGCCCTCTGAGCATGGCCAATTTTAATGCTATACTTATTGGTCAGTATAATCTGTTGACGTTTCCGTCTTCGTTTTCTCTTCAAGTGTCCCTTATAGGTCCTCATGAGGTTTTGTCTAATTCGACTCGGAGTCAAATCTTTAGCTACATCAGCCAAAATCCTGGTGTTCAATTTCGTGCAATTGCTTCGGCGCTTTGTTTGCCTGTGGGTTTAGCAGAGTACCATCTTGATGTGCTGGGACGTTCAGGGTTGGTTTCGTTTATCCGCGATGGACGCTATAAGCGATTTTTTGTTTCCAAGCGCTTTAGCCTACGCGATATGAAGTTGATTTGTGTATTGCGGCGCCGAACACCTAAAAAAATTTTTACAGTGCTCTTAGCTAAGCGGCAACTATCCCATGGTCGCTTAGCCGAGGAAGTTGCGGTTACCTCCCAGGCGTTGACTTGGCAGATGAAAACCCTAAAAGACACCCAACTGATCATGCATGTTAACGACGGTCTGAAAATAGTCTATTCGATTGATCAATCAGTTGCACCGTTACTGGAGAAATATCTCTCTGTTGTGGAATAGCATTTTTTAATATCTATTTTTTATTATCTGCGGAATTGGTGAGTTATGTCCAAAATTTATCTCTTAGGCGGCGAAAATGTCTATAGCCGAAGTGCAAAACAGGTTAACCTAGAGGCTTTTGAGGGTGCTTCTCAGCCGCTTAACGTTTTGGTATTACCTTGGGCAAGGGCATCTTTTGATCAACAGTACCAAAAACGCCAGACCTTAACCGATTATTTTAGAAGCCTAGGCGCTAGGGTTGTGAATTTTGCGGAATATGGTCCAATAGAAGCTACCGCTGAGCAGATGACCGAGGCAGGATTAGTTTATTTGACGGGCGGTCAACCAAGCATTCTTATTAAACGCCTCAAAACCATAGGTGCTGACCAGTTGCTTGAGAATTATGGCGGTGTGATGGTTGGCCGCAGTGCAGGCGCTTTGGCTCTTTGTAAACGATGCGTAACTACTTGCAGAAGTAATTCCAAAGTTCGAATCGTCAACGGTTTAGGCTTAGTAAACATTACCCTAAAAGCACACTATACCCCCAAAAAAGATGAGGCCCTGAAGAGTTTTTCTCTAAATGAGGATATTTTTGCTGTTCCTGAGGGATCCGCATTGGTCTATGAGGCTGGTAAGCTCTATGCAATGGGTGAGGCCTATATCTTTAGCAAAGGTAACCGTCAGGTCTTCACTGAAACCTGTTTATAATTCATTGAATGATAACTTTTTTAGGAGGTATTACTAAAGACTTAATGATTGTTATGCGTAGATTTGCCTTAGTAGCAATCCTTTTAACAGTACTTATAGCTGTATCAGCTGTGGGTGTTTTAGGTGAGATTTCATCGGGTGTAAAGTCAGGTGACTGGATAAGCTATACTGTCAATGTTTCAGGTCAACCGCCCGTAGATCATGACCTAAAATCTGCCTCGATAAATGTCCTCGAGGCGAAGGATGCTGCTTTGCAGCTAAGTGTTACCTCCGAATTTATCAACGGCACCATTTTCACTGAACAAATAAACCTCAACCTAGCCGAGGGCATTTTGGGAGATGTCTTCTTTATTCCCTCAAATCTCAACAAAGATGACCAGTTCTACGATATTTACCAAGGCAACATAACCATAACCCGTGAACAAACACGAATGATTGCTGGCGCAGAGCGCCAAGTTGTTTTAGGTTCAACTGTTGCAACAAACTGTATGTGGGACCGCGAAACCGGCGCACTTGTCTATGCAAGAACATCTCAACAAAACTATACCCTAGAAACCCGAATAGACCAAACAAACATGTGGCCCTCTGATATCTTTAGCTTTAACCCCTCCACATTCTATACGCTAATCTCAGTTGTGATTGTGTTAATCGCAATTTTGGCGACTCTCTCAGCTATTTGGATAAAGCAGAAAAAACAAAAACCACTGTTACTTGCGCTTCAAATTGTCGGCGCTCTCTTTGTTACAGTTTTTCTGTTTGCATACATAGGTGGTATGTTTATGACCCCCTCCACCACTGTTTTGCACTCTGAACTTCCCGTTCGCATAACTTTGTTTGTTTCTGGTGCCGCATTGTTGACTTTAATTCTAACAAACGCCATTATGGCTCTGCGGGAAAAAACCCTAAAAAGCTCCGTGATGCTAAAAGTTGGCCTACTTATCGTTGCCGCCGCATATTTTCTCTTTACTCTTCATGCGCTGTTTAATTTGGAGTGGATTGGTGAATGGGATCGTTTTGCTAGTGGATCCATCTCTACAATAATTCTTATTCAAGATAGCAGTGCCTTTGTAGGTGTAATTGCCCGATTCATAGCCGGTATTATCGCAATAGCTGGTGTTGGCCTCTATTTCCGCAAAGGATTACCGTCAACCCAGAGCCTCTATAGAATTCTGCGCTGGATCTTAATGCTTGAGGCCATCTATTGGTTTGCCCTTATACCCACAGCTGTTACCTTGGGCTACCTTGCTGCCGTTCTATATGGCTCATCTGCTATGGGGTTAGCGGGTAATCTCGTATGGACTACTATTCCCTTATTTGTGGAATCTATGGTGTTGCCCGCGGCTTTGATTGTTTTAGCTAAAAAGTTAGATTACAAAAAACCCTCTATTGACGCTATTAGATGGGCTTGGATTTCGGGGGTGTTGTTGATAGTGGTTTTCTGGTTAACCAATATGGGTACTTGGATGCTTACTGTTAGCACTAAGGGCTTTAGCTATCTTGTTAATTACCCCCAAAACATGTTTAGCTTTATCCTAACGGTGGGTGGTCTTATCGGATTAGCCCTCTCTACGGTTTATTTTGCCAAGAAACGTGGTCTTAGCCAGAGCTGGCAGACTCTTAATTTGCGAGGAGTGGGTGCCATTATTACGTTGTTGGGTCTTTTTTTCCTTTGGAACTATCTTAGTTGGATCTTTTTTGGCGGCAACTATATTTGGAGTGACTGGTATGCTTGGTTTCTTGGGCACAATTTAGATTTATGGATGCTGAGCTTACCTCTGGTTGGTATACCTTTGATGCTTTATCGTTCCGATAGAGAACCTGCGGGGGTATAGCTTTGGGGTATCCAGCTTGTTAAATCTGGTCGGCCTTGAAACTCTTATATACACCAGTTGATAATTTCTCTTTTGAGTGTCATGGCCGAAGTTTGTTCAACATGCGGATTACCTAAAGACCTATGCGTTTGCGGTGAAATAGAAAAAGAACAGCAGCGTATTCGTATACGTCTTGAAACCCGAAAATTCGGGAAAGCAACCACGATTATCGATGGTATGGATGATAAAAACCAGAACCTTCAAAGCGTTGCCCAGAAGCTTAAAACTTATTGTGCCTGTGGAGGTACCCATAAAAATGGGCAAATCATGCTGCAAGGTGATCATCGCGATCGTGTCAAAGAGTTTCTGATCAAGATCGGATACCCTCAAGAAAACATCGAGTTACAATAAGTAACCCGCAAACCGCTAACTTGGTGCATATCGGATGAAAAAGGCAGATAGCTTACGTGAGATCTTCAAAAACACAAAACGCAGAAAGCCGACCCAAATTTTTTGCCCCCGATGTTGCAGCCCCAAAATCCAATTATCCACAAGTTTAGATGTTTGGCTGACTCCTAAACAATATTACTGTGAAAACTGTGGCTATCTAGGCATCATAGTTATGGAACTCGAAGAAGCTCCTGAGCTTGATAAAGAAGAACCTGAACTCGATAACGCAGAATCGTTTGAGATAGATGAAGAAAAAAAGTAAAGTGCGCTAGATAAGCGCTCTTAATCGGGTAATTCAAGGTTTAGCTGTTTTTTGAGTGTCTTGTAGCGATTTCGCACGGTAACTTCGGTTACTCCAGCGGCTTCGGCAATGTCTTTTTGAGTTTTCTTTTCGTTGTTTTGGAGGCATGCGATGTAGAGGGCAGCCGCGGCTAGTCCCATGGGGTCTTTTCCTGCGGCAGCACGTTTACGTCTGGCTTCCCTAAGGATGTTGATTGCTGCACCTTGGGTTTTGCCTGATATGCCGGTTTTTTCAGCGATCTTGGACACATAGGTTAGAGGATCTGCGATGGGCATGTGAACTTCAAGTTCTCGGAGCAATAACCTGTAGCATCGAGCGACATCTTTTTTGTCAACTAGGCTGGCTTCAGCAATTTCGCGCAATGTTCTTGGAGTTCCGCTTCCACGACATGCTGCATACAATGCGGCTGCGGCGATAGCAGCGATGGAGCGTCCTCGGACTAATCCTTTGTCGAGGGCTTTGCGGTAGACAACGGCAGCTTTTTCTTTGATTGGTGGTGGGATGTAGACTTTGTCTGAGAGACGATCAAGTTCTGCCATGGCTTGTGCAAGGTTGCGATCAATGGATGAGTGAACTCGGCTTCGGATCTGCCATTTTCTTAGACGCCACATCTGGAGTCTTGTTGATAGGGGCAGTTTTCTGCCAAACGCATCGCGGTCCACTTGGCTGATGGCTGTGGATAAGCCTTTGTCGTGGACTGAGTAAGAGGTGGGTACACCGACACGGCTTCTGGACGCTTTTTCTTCTTGGGTAAATGCACGCCATTCAGGTCCTTTGTCCATCATTTGTTCGTAGAGGACAAGACCACAGTCGCCGCAGACGGTTTCTCCTGTGTCGTAATCGTGAACCAGGTTTGCGCCGCCACACTCGGGGCATTTTTCTGCCTGTCGTTGGGTTGTTTTCGGTGCTTCTTTTTTTATGCTCACTTCTTCTACCTCACTTGGATATGC
>JAIRQQ010000010.1 GCA_031256395.1 Nitrososphaerota archaeon | reverse complement strand
CATTGTCAAACGCGCTGACGGCAAAGAATGGCTTACAGAAATTCCAAAAAAAGTTGAAACCCTAATCAAAAAACTCGACCTTAAAAACCTATTACCCCAAAACTTGGGAAGTTAGGGTTCTAGATATAGATTGGTGTGTCGTTGGCTTTTCTGAGAGTTGTGCACCTTAAAAAGGGTTGGCGGTAGTGTTGCAAACGATAGCTAACCACTAAATGCCTTCTATGGCTGTTAGGTTAAAGTTGGTTGGCGGTAATTGTGTTCTAAACATCATAACCGCTTGTTTACATCGTTATGGCAAGGTTTATAACTCGTTGTACTATTTGCTAAAGGCGCGAAGCGGATGATCAATGGGACATCGTAAACATCATGCTCCAAGACATGGTTCATTAGCCTATTTACCGAGGCATCGTGCTAAGAAACCAGTAGCACGTATTAGATACTGGCCTCAGATAAAGTCAGACTCACCTAGGCTTTTAGGATTTTCAGCCTACAAGGCAGGTATGACCTACATCTTTACTATTGAAGACCATAAACGGTCACCAAACTTTGGTAAAGAAGTTATGCGGGCCACAACCATACTAGAAACACCGCCGATTCTTATCTGCGGTATAAGAACCTACACAAAGACCCCCTACGGTTTAGAAAACATAACTGAAGCTTGGATGAAGGAACCTCCAGCTGAGCTTGATCGCCTTTTGGTCTTGCCAGATGCCTTCAACACAGAAGAGATGCTTCAGAAAATTCAAGATAACCTTGAACGTACCGATTTTGTACGTGTTATAACCGCAACTCAGCCGACACAGACCAGCCTCTCCAAAAAGAAGCCTGAGACCTGTGAAGTTCAAATCGGCGGCGGAAGTATTGCACAACAATTCGAATACGCTAAACAGCTTCTTGGAAAAACTGTTGCACCTGAAGAAGTCTTCAAAGATGGTCAATACATCGATGTTGCAGGTGTAACAGTGGGCAAAGGTTTCCAAGGTCCAGTTAAACGCTGGGGTGTAACCAAGCTACAGCATAAAGGTAGAAAAACCAAACGAGGCATCGCCACGTTGGGTCCATGGAATCCCCACCACCTTATGTACAGCATTGCTCGTGCAGGCCAAACCGGTTACCATCAAAGAATCGAATTTAACAAACGCATTCTAAAAATCGGCAAAGATGGTAAAGAAGTCAGCGTTAAAGGCGGCTACATCCGATATGGCGAAATCAAAGGACCCTACATCCTACTAGATGGAAGTATTCCTGGTACTGAGAAACGTATGATTCGTCTACGCGTTCCCGCACGTCCCCCAACAGAAGTCCCTGAAGCACCACCACAAGTAACATATATCTCACTGGAGTCTCCTCAAGGAAAATAGGTTGAATGACGTATGGCACAGAAAACAGCAGAAATCTTTGACTTACAAGGTAAAGCTAAGGGAACAATAGCTCTTCCCGAAGTATTTCAAACCCCGCTAAGACCTGATGTTATTAAACGCGCCGTCTTAGCTATCCAATCTAAACGTATTCAGCCACAGGGCCGAGACCCCATGGCCGGCAAGAAAACTACTGCTGAATCACGCGGAACCGGTAGCGGCATCGCACGTGTTCCCCGTGTTAAAGGCGGTAGCGGTAAAGCGGCTTTTGCTCCAAGCACTGTTAAAGGCAGACAGCCCCATCCACCCCGTGCAGAAAAAATCATAGTTAAAGACATACCCAAAAAAGAAGCCAAACTCGCTTTGATATCTGCCATTGCTGCAACCGCTGAAAAAGACGTTGTTGCCGCTCGCGGACACAAAGTTGACGCAGTCATTGGTTTACCCCTAGTTGTCGAGGACACCATCGAAGGCTTGTCAAAGACCAAAGAAGTCGAAGAGGTTTTTGCAAGCTTTGGTTTTGATGCTGAACTTACACGCGTCAGAGACAGCCGCAGTGTCCGTGCAGGCAAAGGTAAACGCCGAGGCCGCAAGATGAAACAGGCAGTTGGCCCCCTCATCGTGGTAGTTGACGATAAAAGTTTAGCAAACGCTGCCAGCAACATTCCTGGTGTGCAAGTAACTACCGTCAACAGTCTCAACACTGAGATGCTCGCCCCGGGAACTCATCCAGGCAGACTAACCGTCTGGACTAGCGGTGCAATAGACAAATTAACAACTCTTTATGGAGAATCAACCCAATGAAGCCAGATGAAATAATCCACTACCCCCTTATGACCGAATCCGCCAGCATCATGGTTGAAAAAGAAAACAAGCTTATCTTTATGGTCAACTCAAAAGCAGGTAAAGCTGACATTAAACGCGCTGTCGAAGTCATGTATGAAGTTAAAGTAAAAGACGTTAACGTACTTATCACACCCCAGGGTATCAAAAAAGCATTCGTGAAGCTCACACCTGAATTCCAAGCTTCCGACATTGCAATAAAACTTGGAATCCTCTAATAATTTGTAGAAGGCTTGACTATGGGAAAACGTATTCGTGTTCAAAGACGGGGTCGCGGCGGGCAAAACTTCCGCGCCTCAACTCACAAACGTGTTGCACCAGCAAAGTATCCACCTATTGCTCCAAAAGAATCTTTTGAAATTGAACTCCTTGGTGTTATAGTGGACTTAGTTCATGACCCTGGAAGAGGTTCACCACTCTCACTAGTTGAATTTGAAGACGGCACACTGATGTATAGCATCACACCTGAGAGTGTCTATATCGGTCAAGAAATCATCTACGGCGGCAAAGCACCCGCTGAAATCGGTAACATTATTCCATTGGGTAAAATGCCTGAAGGAACCTTGGTTTGCGATCTTGAACTTCGCCCCGGAGACGGCGGCAAAATGGCTCGTAGCTCAGGTGCCTATGCAACAGTAGTCGGTCACACTCCCCAGGGTACTATGATCCGTCTGCCCTCAGGTCGAACCCGCTATGTCAACGATTACTGCTTAGCTACCGTTGGTGTTATTTCAGCTTCTGGACGTATCGAGAAACCGTTCCTCAAAGCTGGTGAGAAATTCCACCTCATGAAAGCCAAAGGCCACAAGTACCCACGTACAAGCGGCAGAAAGATGGTTCCAGCCGTACACCCCTATGGTAGCAGCAAGAAGAGTGCTCGCAGAACAACAACAACTTCACATGGTGCTCCACCAGGACAAAAAGTCGGCTTAATCGCCGCCCGCGGACCCGGCCAGAAAAAGAAACGGGCCATTCGAGGATAAATTAACAGGAGAAACAAAAAATGCCAAAAGAATTTAGCTACCGTGGACACAGCCTTGAGAGTCTCTCAGGCATGTCTATGGATGAATTCATCAATCTGCTCCCGTCACGACAAAGAAGAAGCCTGCAGCGCGGCTTAACACCTGAGCAACGCATACTACTTGAAAAACTACGCACAGCCAAAGAAGCAAAAATCACCAAAGAAAGCGGTATCAAAACCCACGTTCGCGACCTCATTGTGCTACCCGAGATGGTTGGCGCAAAAATCAGCATACACAACGGCAAGGAATTTGTCGGCGTAGACATAAGACCTGAGATGATCGGCCACTACCTTGGCGAGTTTGCCATAACAAACAAACCTGTTCGCCATGGTACCCCTGGTATCGGTGCCTCACGTTCTTCAATGTATGTGCCGCTAAAATAAACCTCTTCTTTCTTTCTTTCTTGTTTTCTTTAATCTGTTTGTTGATGCTTTTGTATGCAATATCTTGATAGATGGTAAAATACTGTTATAGTCTGATTTTTTAAACGAATTTGTGTTGACTAATGACTGTTGCTGTTGTGTCTTGGCGGTTGTTGTTTGTTTTTGTTTCCTTATGCTGATTTGTTGACGTAAACAAGTGTGGTTTATTGTTTTTTTTGGAGAGGATTGTGGTTGGTGTTAGTATACTGAAACTTTGGCTACTCCGGGGACTTTTAGTAGTTCGGGGATTAGTTCGCCTGGGATTTTGCGTTCCACTATAAAGGTTAGTTTGGGTTCGGGTGAGAGTTCGGGGTCGTCTACTATGGCTTGGCGTATGCTGAGTCCTGCGTTGTTGAGGATTACTGCGGTGTTAGATAGAATGCCTATGCCGGTGGCGTTTGTGGGGGTGATTTCTACGACTCCTAAGTTTAGGTGTTTGGCGATTTCTTTTAGGCTGTGGCCTGCGGGGCGGATTTGTTCAAATATCATGCAGAGTTCGGGGTTGTTGTGGATGCTGCTTAGGGTTTCGTTGACTGTACGGCGGTCGACGTTTGCAGCTCGGGCAACTCGGATTGGTGGGATTTCGATTTTGTTGACATAGATTTTATTGTTTTTGACTGATAACCCGTTTTCGATAAGTACGCGTGTAACTTTTAGCCGCTCGGGGTATTGTTGGAGCTGAGTTTCAATTTTTCCCCACATTATGTTCACTTATGTAACGTTTTGTACATTTAAGTATAAATGAGTATCTATATGCCTAATTCATAAACATTTAGCGGCCTATGCACTGCAGCCCAAAACATCCACCAAAAATTCAAACAAACCCCTGCTTAACTCCTTAAAAACAAAAACAATCTGATCATGTACAAAACTGTACAGAAAAGCCTTAAATAAATCAAACAAAGAAGCAATCACAGCAAAGGCGAACCAAATTGCCCGACAAAAAAATCCTTCTCCCCGAATCTGACATACCAAAACAATGGTATAACATCGTTCCCGACTTGCCCCACCCCCTGCCACCCTTCATCGAAGCAGAAACAGGGAAACCCGGCGTCGGCATCGTCCCTAAAATATTTCCCAAAGCCATCATCGGACAAGAAACCAGCCAAGAACGCTGGATAGACATCCCCGATGAAGTCCGAGAAATCTACAAAATCTGGCGCCCCAGCCCACTCTTCCGCGCCACAGGCCTCGAAAAAGCCCTAAAAACCCCCGCTAAAATCTTCTACAAATACGAAGGAAACTCACCCTCCGGTAGCCACAAAACCAACAGCGCAGTACCCCAAGCATACTACAACATGAAAGAAGGCATAACCCGCGTCACAACCGAAACAGGCGCAGGACAATGGGGCAGCGCACTCTCATTTGCCACCGGCATATTTGGCATAGACGCAACCGTCTATATGGTCCGCGCAAGCTTTGAACAAAAACCCTACCGCAAAGCCATGATGAACGCATTTGGCGCAACCGTATATGCCAGCCCCAGCAACCAAACCCAAGCCGGCCGAAACATACTAGCCGAAGACCCCCAAAACAAAGGCAGCCTAGGCGTCGCCATAAGCGAAGCCATAGAAGACAGCCTAGAGAGCGAAAAAACCGGCAAAAAAGCCAACTATACAATCGGCAGCGTCTTCAACCACGTCTGCATGCACCAAACCGTAGCCGGCCTAGAAGCACAAAAACAACTAGCCCAAATCGAAGAATACCCCGACATTGTCTATGGTTGCATAGGCGGCGGAAGTAGCTTCAGCGGACTATACTGGCCCTTCTACTACGACAAAGTCTCCAAAAAAGCCCCCAAAGAAACCCAATTCTTAGCCGTCGAACCAACCGCATGCCCCAAAGTAACCCGCGGCTACTACACCTACGACCACGGCGACACCGCCAAACTCACCCCCCTAGTACCCATGTACACCCTAGGCCATGACTTCATGCCAGCACCCATCCACGCAGGCGGACTACGCTACCACGGCATCGCCCCAACCATAAGCGTACAAGCCAAAGAAAAACAAATAACCACACTCTCAGTTAACCAAGTAGACGCATTTGACGCCGCAAAACTCTTCATCCGCACAGAAGGCATCATACCCTCCCCCGAATCAACCCACGCCATCAAAGCCGTCTGCGACGAAGCCCGCAAATGCACCCAAACCAACACCCCAAAAACCCTGCTATTTGCACTAACCGGCCACGGATACTTTGACATGACCGCATACGACGAATACTTCAACGGACATCTCCAACCCTACGAATACCCCACAGAAAAAGTAGCCCAATCCATGGAAAAACTACGCAAACTCTACCCCTGGCTAAACGACATAACAAAACAATACATCAACTGCGAAACCTACTAACCCCCCATTCCAAACATTTCTTCTTTTATTAAACCTCAACTACTACTACAGTAGTAGTTGCTGATACTGTTGACTAACCCCCAACCCATACCAAACAAAACCCTTGGCTTTATCATAAACCCCATAGCCGGCATGGGCGGCGCCGTCGGCCTAAAAGGCACAGACGGACAACAAACCCTAAAACAAGCCCAAGCCCTAGGCGCCACACCCATCGCAACAAAACGCGCCCAAACTTTTCTAACCGAACTCTTAACTGCTAAACCATACCTCAAACTAGTCGTGGGTGCCGCAAACATGGGTGAAACTCAAGCAAAAAAACTAGGCTATACCTGCCAAGTTATCGGCGAAACCAAACCCAAAACCACCCCAGAGGACACACAAACCATCGCCAAAGCCATCCTTAAAGCCGGAGTAGATTTGCTGGTTTACTGCGGCGGAGATGGCACAACACGCGACATCCAAAAAGCCATCGGTATGACCCTGCCTGTACTAGGCGTACCCACTGGTGTAAAGATGCACAGCGCACTTTTTGCAACCAGCCCACAAGCCGCCGCCAGAGTAGTAATTGAGTATTTATGGAGCGGACTGCCGCTACAAGAAGCCGAAGTTATGGATATTGACGAACAAGCCTTCCGAGACAATCATCTCTCCGCAAAGTTGTATGGCTATATGCTTAGCCCATTTGAACCCCATCTAATTCAGGGCAATAAAATGGAGAGTCCCATCACCGAAAACGAAGTAGAAAACCAAGCCGCCATCGCGTTATATGTCATAGAAGAAATGCAACCCGACATCCTCTATGTTGTGGGTCCAGGAACCACCACTCGCACAGTTGCTGATCTGCTAAATCAGAAAAAAACCCTGCTTGGCGTCGATATATACTTAGACAAACAACTAGTTGCCCAAGACGTAAACGAAAAACAAATCCTCACACACATAAACAACAAACCTGCAAAAATCCTCATCACACCCATCGGCGGCCAAGGTTTCATATTTGGCAGAGGCAACCAGCAAATAAGCCCCCAAATCATCCGCCAAGTAGGCATAAACAACATCTTTGTCATCGCCACCAAGAGCAAACTAGCCAAACTCAAACATCTACGCGTCGATACAGGCGACCCAAAACTCGATGATGCCTTTAGACAATCCGGCATACGCGTTATTGTTGACTACAAAACCACCCAGCATATGCCCATAGAGTAATAACACCCTAAATTTAACCTGTTTTTAAATACTCGAGTAACAGTAAACAAACAGAGACTGGTAAAAATGATACCCATTAACAAACCGCAAACAGATGAAGCAGAAGTCCAAGCCGTATTAGAAGTTATGCGTAAAGGTCCCCTGACAAACGCATTGGGCGCTGGACCCAAAGTCTTAGAATTTGAAAAAGCCTTTGCAGAGTTTGTAGGTACTAAACACGCTGTTGCTGTTAACACCGGCACCGCCGCATTACACGCCGCAGTTATGGCTGTAGGTGTCAGACGCGATGATGAGGTTATCCTGCCCAGTTTCACTTTTGTTGCAACCGCCGAAGCCGTAGCGCTATCAGGCGGCAAACCCGTCTTTGTAGATATCGACCCAAAAACCTACAACATCTCCCCCACAGCAGTAGAGAAAGCCATAACCAAAAAAACCAAAGCGATTCTCCCTGTGGATCTCTACGGATTCTCTGCTGATATGAAACCCCTGCGAGAAATCGCCGACAAACACGGTTTGGGCTTAGTTGAAGACGCCGCTCAAGCTCATGGCGCCACCTATGCAGGCAAACCTGTCGGTTCATTTGCTGATGCTGCCTGTTGGAGTCTCTATGCAAGCAAAAATATGATGGCTGGCGAAGGCGGAGTTATAACAACTAACAGCGATAAACTCGATGAAATCCTTCGCATGATACGCACACATGGTGAAAAAACCAAATACGCCTCAGAAATGCTTGGCAACAACTATCGCATGATAGAATTGCAAGCCGCCATAGCTAATGTGCAGTTAGCAAAATTACCATCGTTTGTCGCAAAGCGCCGCAGAAACGCCGAACAACTAAATAAAATCCTCCAACAAAGCACTAAACTTGTTCTGCCCTACGAAACCCCTGAGAACAAACACAGCTGGTATCTCTACACCGCCCGACTAATCCAAGGTACTCAAGATACTCGCGACAAACTCTTAAACGTCCTCAAAACCAAAGGCATAGGTGCTGAAGCTTACTACATAAATCCTGTTAACACCATGCCCTTCTACCGCAACAACTATGACGCCCAAACATTGCCCGAAACCGAGCAAGCGGCTAAACAAGTGTTTTCGTTGCCTATTCATCCCGAAGTAACCGAGGAAGAGATAAAATTCATCGGCGAAACAACCCTAACCCTTCTCTAATTGGCACACGGTAGATAATGCGTATGAGTAGTTGCCTTTTTGGTGTCTACTCGTATTATAGTTTCCATAAAAGTAACTATAGTTTGAACATCAAAACTCTAGTTGGGTATATAGTTGGTTTGAGTAAATTTGAGGCTTTGGGACAAAATTCTATGGTTCGTTGGTTAGTGTTTTTTCGTCTTCAGGGGTTAGTGTGATGTCTCGTGTCCAGGTTTCGGCGTTGTAGGTATTTAAAAAGTTTAGAATTTTTTCCAAATCAGTCTCTCGCACAATTATGACGCCGCGTATGAGCTTTATATGGGGAATATCTTCCAGCAGACCTTTGCGGTGGTGTTTGTATTTGCCGCCATGATTGGTGGTATCTTGGCCATTGAACTTTTGCACAAAGCGGTTTAGAGTAGCTAAACTGTTGGTGGTTTGTTTCTCTGTGTTT
>JAIRQQ010000134.1 GCA_031256395.1 Nitrososphaerota archaeon | reverse complement strand
GCGCTGCTTGCCATGGTGATGACCATTTTTTACTGAATGAGAGCTTTTACACTTTGGACAAAACACAATACCAACTCAAAACACTACACCATCATTCAAATATAAACACTCTCATTTTTGATTGTCTAACTTTGTTATTTTTGTTTTCTTTGTTAGTTGTTGTTGGGCTGTCTTTTTTGGTTGCTTATCATCTGTATGGGGTAAAGATGTGCAAAGATTTATTTTGTTGCATGTTGTTGGTGGGGTCTATAGGCGGACATCTTGTCCGTTGGGATGTGGCCGAAAGGCTGAACCGTAAACAAAACAAGTGATCAAAAATGGCATACAAATACATCGCTGAAGAATGGGCAAAGCCTGAAGAAAGCTTTGTTGACGATTTAATGCGTCAGCGCTTAATTCAGTGGCGCAAACAGCCTTCTACTCTTAGAATAGAAAACCCCACAAGGCTCGATCGAGCCCGTAAATTAGGATATAAAGCCAAGCAGGGTTTCGTAATTGCACGAACCAAAGTCCGCAGAGGCGGATTGCGCAAACTTCGTCCCCGCTCTGGCAGACGCCCAAAACGCATGGGTGTTAACAAATTCAAACCCGCAAAAAATCTTAGATTAATCGCAGAAGAACGTACTGCAAAGCACTTTCCCAACCTTGAGGTACTCAACAGCTACTGGGTTGGCGAAGACGGCAGACACAAATGGTTTGAAGTTATCCTTGTTGACCCCAACGCACCAACCATACAAACTGACAAACACATAAGCTGGATAACTGAGAGACAACACACAAGCCGTGTATTCCGCAGTATGACCAGCGCAGGTAAAAGCGTTCGTGGGTTGCGTAATCGCGGTGCAGGCGCAGAAAAAGTCCGCCCAAGCCACCGCAAGGGTGCAAAGAAGCACAACGGCGTAAAACGCCAACGCAAAGGAGATGGGCCGCAGTAATGCACCACATCAAACCCACCTTCCCCAAACCTAACGGGAAACAGAAACAAAACAGAGGCTTTAGCGTAAATGAACTCAAAGCCGCCGGTGTTAGCATCCAACAAGCAAGAAACGCCGGTTTACCTGTTGATGTACGCCGTAGCAGTCAACGCGACCAAAACATCGAAGCTATAAAAGCTCATCTCAAACCGTAAAGCTAAAAGCTACCGACGTACACAAAACGCTCGACAACAAATGTCGTCCAAACTCCCCATAGGTTACATCGATATACGCGTGTCAGCACACGCAACCGAAGATTCGGGTAAAGTTGAAGTTGCCGTAAAAAATCTTTTCCCTACGGAACTTCAAGAAACCCTTCTCTTTGAAAAAACTAAACTAAGTGGGCATCATACCAACCCCATTATTTTATTAACCGCCCAACTAACTGAGCGCAAACTCTTACCCCTAGTTCTCAAAAAATTCGGTACGGATCTAAACACACTTGACAAAGAACAACTAAACCAAGACATAACCCAACACCTCGAAAAGGGCAATCTGTACTTGCGTTTTGATAAACAAGCCGCAGTTTTAGGCTTACTCAAATTTACACAAACCGACCCCATTCACTTAAAAATTCATTTTAAAAATAAAACCCCAGATGAAATCATAGAGTTAGCTAAACAGTCTGGGCTTTTGCCATGAAACGCCGATGCATTGATCTCCATCTTCGGGCAAACCCCAAAGACCCCCAAACAACCCAGCGCCTAATTGAGCGTGCCGCCTGCTTTGGTTACCACGCCCTAAGCATACCCCTCTCTGCACAATTCGAAGACAACCAACTAACCCCGCTAAGAGCCGCCTGCAATCAAGCCGGTCTAGATTTTATCAGCCGAGTCGATTTTAAACCCCGCAACACCGAGGATTTGATGCGTTTTCTTCGCAAAAACCGACGCCGGCTCGAAATCATCTGTATTGTCTGCGACGATAAAGAAATTGCCCGCCAAGCCGCCAAAGACCGCCGCGTGGATTTACTAAACTTTCCCAGCTTGGACTACCATAAACGCTTTTTTGACCGTGCCGAAGCCGAATTAGCCAGTGCCGGCTTAGCCGCCCTTGAAGTAGATATCCGGCCGCTTTTGGTTTTGGAGGGCCCCTCACGTGTACGGCTACTTTCCAATTTGCGCCGCGAAGTTGCACTTGCCCAAGAATTCAAAGTACCCATCATAGTTTCTAGTGGTGTTTCGGAGTCACATTTGATGCGTATGCCCAAAGATTTAGCCAGTCTTTGTTATTTATTTGGGCTAAATCAACCCCAAGCCCTAGATGCTCTATCAAAAACGTCCAATGCGCTAATAGAGCGTAACCGCGAAAAGCTTCGCTCCAAGTTTGTGGCGCCGGGTATAACTCTTATTAGAGGAGCGGAAATGAGTTGAAACGTACCAAACGCCGTTATTTAGCTCTGCAATTAGAATGTGAAGGGGTGCCCAGTGAGCGGGAGCTTATGGATGCTCTTTGGGCTTCTATAACCAAGCTCTATGGTGAGGTTGGGGCCAGTTTGACTGGGTTATCCTTGATTGATTTTAATCCAGACCGAAAAGTTGTGGTGATACGGGTTTTGCTGGCCTCTTTGCCATCAGTGCGAGCTGGCTTAGCCGCGGTTACCTCAGTGGCTGGATTGGAGGCATCGGTACATGTGTTGTCGGTTTCCGGGACAATTAAGGCGCTTTTTTCAAACCTTTAATTTACGTATGTAAAGGTTTATTTTGACTTATGTTAAACTATCTTGATTTTAAGTCACATATTTCTTGAACAAGTATACACAAATAATACCAGAAACTTTATCAACGATATACAACCGTTAATTACCCTATATAAAGGCGTAAGGAGAAACGCAAAACTAGACAAAGGAGAGCATAAAATGGACATAAAAGATTTCTTCTTCAAACTGCCCCCCCTAAAAACCGAAGCAATAATCGATGATACCACACTAAGAGACGGCATCCAAATGCCCGGCTTAGCCGTAGGACCAAAAGACGCCGCCAAAATCGCCAGCTTGCTCTGTGACCTAGGCGTCGGACGCATCGAGGTATTCCACTACCAAGAACCCGACAAACACGCAGCCAAACTCATCCTAGACCAAAACCTAGACATGCGCGTCGCAGGCTGGTGCCGCGCCGTCAAAGAAGACATAGACAGCGCCGTCAAATGCGGCTTCAAAGAAGTCGGCATCTCTCACCCCGTATCATTTATCCACTTCAAAGCCAAATGGCCCGAAAAAACAGCCGAACAAATCCTAGCAAACGTCGTCGAGGTAACCGAATACGCCGCAAAAACCTGCGGCCTACGAACCTTTGTGCACGGCGAAGACAGCACCCGCGCAGACTGGGACTTTGAACGAAAATTCATAAACGCCATAGCCGACGCAGGCGCCGAATGCTACCGCCTCTGCGACACCGTAGGCATTGGCCTGCCTGACCAAAACGCACCCATGCCAAACGGCATACCCGCCAAAGTAGTTGCCATCAAAAAAGAAACCAAAATCCCCTCCCTTGAAATTCACGCACACGACGACTTTGGCAACGCAGTCGGCAACACCATGGCCGCCATCCAAGCCGCAGACGGTCTATTTGACAAAGTCTACGCCAGCACCACTTTCCTAGGCATAGGAGAACGCGCAGGCAACGCAGAAACAGAAAAAATCCTTCTCAACTTCTACCTGCAACGCGGCATCAAACGATTCGAAGGCAAACTCCACACACTCAAAGACACAGCAAACTATATCGGCAAAGCAACAGGATTTGTCGTACCACCCAACAAAGCCATCGTTGGCGACTATGGATTTGCACACGAATCAGGTATCCACACCCACGGCGTTCTAAACGACCCCTGGACCTACGAACCCTACCCACCCGAACTAGTCGGCAACGCACGCCGTCTAACCATCGGCAAACAAAGCGGCAAAGGCATCATAAAACACAAAATCACTGAACTAACCGGCAACGAACCCGACGACACAGTAGTTGCAACAGTCGTTGAAACCATAAAAGACCTCTACGCAAACGGACGCCGAGCATCACTCCAAGAAGAAGAATTCCACAAGATCCTGCGGATCCTCAAAGTTCTTCCAGAAAACACCTGCCACTAACCACAACTCTACCATTTTCTTCTTTTTCAATGCTTTGTATCTGTCTATAGGACGATATGTTTGGAGTTTGGCGTTAAGTTATGTTATTTTAATTTCCGTTTCTCTGTCCATAGTAACCGAAAACATTTTTTATACTGTTTAGGTTTTTCCAAAATCAAACCCCTGTGCAGATGTTTGCGATCATATCGTAAACTAAGCCAAGAAAATACCCTGCAATCCCGCAGAGTAAAACTATCACTAAAATATCCCCATACCCTGGCGCGTAATTGGTGTTTCCTAAAACAATCCATGCACCCATAGTGAATGCGGTAGCAGCATACATACAAATAACAAAATATGCTAAATTCCTATCATCTTGATTCACTTTGTCGTTACCCATGCTCTTTGTTATTAGCTATAAAGTTGCCTTATGTGCATTTATGTATTTTATGTTTGATGAATTTTTACCAAGTCCCATCAAAGCTATTAAAATTTGGAGAGTGTTTATATTTGAATGATGGTGTAGTGTTTTGAGTTGGTATTGTGTTTTGTCCAAAGTGTAAAAGCTCTCATTCAGTAAAAAATGGTCATCACCATGGCAAGCAACGGTATAAATGCAGAAATTGTGGTTGTCAATTTACAAAAGAACAGCCGCGCGGCAAAAATATAACGACTAAATA
>JAIRQQ010000049.1 GCA_031256395.1 Nitrososphaerota archaeon | reverse complement strand
ATAGTTTCACGCTGTAAACAAATGGTCGATATCACTATGTCGCTATTTGCCCGCTTCCGAGTAAATGGAACACCAAACATGATTGCATCATTCTTTAAGTAACACTCTCTCAAAAATAATAGCCTCTTGCTTATCAGCATGATTGGGTAGTTTCAGGGTCAGGTTTGGGTTTGGAGCCGAATTTTTGTTTTAAGCCATAAACAAATGCAAGAAACCAAAATGTCACTGTTTCCCAGCCCAGTATAAAGGCCAAATTGTTTCCTATCAAATAGTAGGCGATCTGAAAACCGACAATGGAGACAAAGGTCAAAAATGAGCCGACTATACTAAAGCCCCGCAGATAATTACGGTTCATAATTACAGCGCGTAGCATCCAAAGTAGAGCAATAAAGTTTATGATACCAGCAATATCTAATATCATATTCACATATGAAGCGGCCATTTTTTTCTTTGTTCCTAAGCCAAACAGGGTATGCTCGAACTTAAGGTTGCCGCAGCCTCAAGCTCTGGGATGTAAAATGCCTTAAAAATGTTAAAGCCCATTATGGTATATCCGCGAAAGGAGAGGGGTGAGAAAATAAAAATGATTTCGCGAGATTGTGATGGCTGCGGTTTGCAGAGACCCTGCATTAAACGGTACCGCAAAGTAAGGTTAGGCGAAAAAGTGTACTGTCCAGACGGCACAGCTCATTTAGTGGATCAAGCAAGCTTGCTTGCATAATCGCCTAAAAAGGAACAGTAAACTGTTCAAACGGTTCAAACTGTTCCAACCTCATTTTATTTGACAACCGTAGGAATAGATTATGGGAAAATAATATATAGTTAAACTGCAACGTGTGGTAAAGAGGAATGAAGTTGAAAGCATTTCGAATTGCAATTATAGTAGCTGCTTTTTGCATCAGTGGTTTTCTGTGTCTCAGCATGGTTTCAGCTCTTGGATCAAGTGAGGCTACAGCTTCTGTTAGATGGTCAAAAACATCGCCTCAACCCGGCGAAACTGTAACAATCACACTTAGCTTTGAAAATAAACTCCAAAGACAAATACAAGTAGCTCGAATAGGCATAAATGCGGACTGGATGCCGCCAGATGCTGGTGGAAATCCCCAATTTGCAGGTCCCCAATACATCTCAAACCCTGTCACAGTTGCAGCGGGAGAGACCTTTACTTCTGAAACCTACAGCATTACAATTCCTTCAAGCATAAAATCTGGAATACACACCTACTACGTTGCTGTTGATGGATATGACTCCACAGGCGCAGGATTTTCATGGGATTCAGCAGACTACACCATAACAATTGGCGGTTCTAACACTGGCTCATCATCCCCAAGTCCAACTGCAACAAACTCTAATACAGACAAAGACAACACTCCAATTGATACTCTAACAGTTATTGCAGCCATAACCATCACCGGAGTTATTGCCGTAATCGTTATAGCATTGTTTATGTCACGCAGAAACAAACAGCCAGCACCCGCTTCAGCCGCTCCATTAGCCAATAATCAAACATGGCCGCCTGCACCAAAAGAAGATGAAGAACCAAGTGAATCTCAACAAAACTTTGACATTTAATAGCAAATAGGCAGCGTTTAATAAATAAAGGCCATAAACGGCCTTTATATCCAAACATCTTTTAACAACGAGTTCTATAAGCATATATCTTGCTAATATCTAAGCTCCGGCCAACCCAAGTGGGTATAGTAGTAAGTGTCCTTTTAAGTCTGGTTATTTTGCCCGCTATTCCAAGCATTCAAGCGCAAAATACAACCAGTTTTCTGCCCACTGACAATTTCAGCATTCCCCAGCTTGGCGGTTCCATCAACTTTGCTGTAAACGGTTCCTACCGATCAGCTGTTTTGGAGAACAACACGTGGGTTTTTAGAGGCTTAGCATTAAACAGCTCTCAAACACGGGGAACTCTCTACATATCTGTGGAGAATTCTAATGTAACAATAACAGATTTTCGCACCAATTTTGGATTGGGGCGTTCTCAATATATTAGGTATACCGTAGAGGGCCAAGGTGTGCAGAGAATTAATTTAGGCATCAACCAGACAACCAACGTTGCGGATTGGATGGTAACACTTAACCGTCAATTCCTAAACGAAGGGGAAGGCTGGCAGCTGCGACGAGGTACTACCATAGTTGTTAGTGGGCAAATTGGCAACGTTACGGTGGTTCACTACAACTGGGACATAGTAAATGATAGCAACTTGCCCTTTCATGAACAACATTCAGTTGCACTAACAGTTGTTGCAGTGCTCATCGGTACGGTTTTAGCGGCTACTATAAGTAGCATAAAAGTGAGGCGGCGATAAGATGTCGGCTGTAGTGCAAACCGAAAACTCACCGCTCATTGTTGTACCTATCTTTATACTAATTGTTATCATCAGTTCGCTTTTGATTTTTAAACTTACTAAGGATAAAACCAAAAAAGTCAGCTCACTAAGACTTATTATTCAAATAGCGGCTGTTGTCGTGGTTTTTATGGGACTTATTTTAGGTCCGTTTAATGTGCCGCTTTTTCAACCCTTAGGACCTGCACCCAGAGACCATCTAATAGGAGCAGATTTGTTAGGCAATCAGTTTCCTGATGGGATTTCTTTTCCGATTCTAGCATGCTACTATCCTAATGGGCGTACAGTAACTTGTCCAATTTGGCAGCTTCAAGCCTATATTTTTCCGTTTTGGGATCATGCCCGCGGTTACAATGTGATCTATTCTACATCTGGACTGGAGAAAATAGGCATTGTAGTGGGTTTGGTGGCGATTACAGCCATAATACTTGGTCGGTCGGTCTGTGGGTGGCTTTGTCCGTTTGGTTTGTATCAAGATGTGCTGACACGAGTCCGTAAATTGACGCGACGGCGGCATCTGAGTTTTTCAAATAAAACCAATGTTAAGCTGGGTCAAGCTCGATATATCATAATTGCCATCTTTCTCTTGTTAAGTGTTATTTTTGGGTCCTATGCCATATTTGGCACAGAGCTTATTCCGGGAACAATTCCGGGTGGGCCTCAGGGAACTGAGGCGGGGATAATAGGTAAGATTAATGAACCGTTTTGTTTGGTTTGCCCTGCAAGACCACTGTGTGTTTTAGCAGAATGTGCTGTGGGAGCGATGAGTTATAGCTATGTTTCGCAGATAGCGTATGGTCCGTTTTGGATAGAGGGCGGGTATATATCCTCGATAAACATTGCGGTGCTTATCACAGTTAGTATTTTGGCGTTTGCGTATCGACGGTTTTGGTGTCGTATTTGTCCATTGGGGGCTATAACAGGGTTCTTTAGCACCTTTAAACCATTTAATCGTATTGCGCTTACTAAACTTGAGAAGGACCAGCAGAAATGCACCAAGTGTGGTATTTGTAAGCGGGCCTGTCCTACTCAGGCAACTGCAATGTATGATAAAAAAGGCGGCGATGTCACTGAATCGCGATGTATGCTTTGTGCAAGATGTGTAGAGATTTGCCCCTATGAGGGTGCGCTAAAGATGACCTTTGCTGGGAAAACTTTGGTTAAATCTCAAAACTGGCTAGAAGGACAAAAGGCAAACCCGCCAACAACAAATAGCACAACACAATAAACGGTTCGCCCGTTTATTTTTTTATCATCAGTATACTCTTGTTAGAT
>JAIRQQ010000005.1 GCA_031256395.1 Nitrososphaerota archaeon | reverse complement strand
CTGCCCTGTAGTACATCTACCTCTTCTGCAAGTAACCCATTTCTCATATAGACAGTGGCATTATAGCTTCGTAACTCTTTGAGCCTAAGTTTCACTTTTCTCTTAAACAATCTGCAGTGAATAGCTGGATAAGTGACTTTATCACAGAAACAGATTTGGTCTATTAGTTCCTGACTTACAAAGCTAAGGAAAGTGTTCTTTGTTGTTCTTAGAAACTTTGGGTATTTGTAATGTTCTAATACGTTTCTTGTTGCATCGTAGTATTCGCCAAGTTTGTCTTCAGCATATAAGTCTATAATCATATTGAAACTCTGCATTGCTTCGCTGACTCTTAGACCAGTAACAGCAACGAACTTTACAAAAACGTATTCGCTCGCTGTGATGTGGGGTTTTATCTCTCTAATATATTCGGGTAACGTGTCATGCTTCTTTGAGACTAAGCTGAGGAAACCAGAGAATGACGTGTTGCCAGTAGCCCACTTTATGCCATAGCTCTTTAGCTGTTGTTTGTATTCTTCGTAGCATCCAAGATATTTTGATAGACACACAGTAGCTTTAAGCGCATTAGGTTTATGTGACTTAGGCAGAGTCAAAATTAGAGAAGGGTTAGACAAATACTCGTGATACATTATTGAGTAATTATATTGTGATTTAGCATATTTTCCATATGGGTATTTGGTTTGAAGAAACAGTTTATACTCATCCAAGTTTAATTCTATGGAATTTCCCGTTAGGAGGCTGGTGCTCTTTGCGTGGTTGCCGATGGTTACAGCATCCAATCCGTGCTGAGCTACTCGCCCACAATATGCCCCAACCAAATCAGTTTTAAACATAAAAACGCTTCTAAAAGACTGCAAAATAACCCTTCTATAACGAGTGCACTTGTTGTTGCTTTATTTTTTTTGTATGACCGTTCCCGTTTGGATCGTTCTTTTTTGCTGAGAGCAACGGTAAAATTACCTCTTCCATCGTTTTGCCGCCATCATTATTTGGACATTGTTGTCCCGACTTATTTCTCTCACCAATGGCGAGCGTTTTTCGTTCCCAAATAGTTCACAGAACGGTTTTATTCGCCCGATGTTTGGGGCGTATGCTGTTGGGTGTTAAAAAGGAAAAAGTTGTTGCTAAACTGTTCTGTTGTGTATGTTCAGTTTAGCGGTTTTGCGAAGTCGTGTTAGCTGTAGTAGCTAATCTGATTGCGGGGTTTTTGGTTTTTGGTTTTGTTGTTGGAGTATTCAGAGGAATGAGGCTTGGTAGCATTCTTCATGTCTTAGGGCGGTGCATTTTCGGGTTGCGACTCTTTGTCCTTCTAGAATTGGTTTGTGGCATATTAGGCAGAGGAGTTGTCCCTTCTTCTGTATCCGAACAATGTGTCTGTGGTTTAACACATAATGGTTGGTTGGCACATCACTCACCATGTTGTGCATGTTTGTTAAAATGTAAAAGCATTTTTGTCCAGGTTTCTGGACTAAGGCTTAGTCAAGGTTTCTGGACTAACTTTTTAGCCTGTTTTTGGCTATTTTTTTGGATTTTGTTGTTTGTTGTTGGGGTGTGTTTTTGTGGTGTTTTTCTTGTTGTTAGGTGGTTGGTTGTTGGGTGATGGTTGGTTTTTTTTGGGTTTTGGTGAAGCTTTAATAGGTGTGTTTTGGTGTTTCTTTCTCGATATCTATGGGAAAACCAATCTGTCAAGTTTGTGGTCAGACCTATCGTGGAATTGCTTTGTTTACTGTGCAAGATGGTCGTGAAGTTGAGGTTTGTCCTGCTTGTTATAAAACCTTGGATGCGGCGTATCGGAAAAATAGTTGTTTGGCTTGTGTGTTTTTCCATATGGGTAATTGTGAGCTTTTTGGTACTGAGCTTGATGAGCCCTATGTTCAGAGTGCACGCTGTGAGTACTTTACAACTAGTAAAGATGCGGCTGTTGTATCTGAGGTGAAAAATAGGGCTACGGCTGCGCGTAAGGCGTTTAAAGAGCAACCTGTTGAACATCTTGGTCTTGAGGGTCTTATAGCCGAGTTGGGTAAACGTGGTCAGGTGCTTACCTACTTCTGTTGTCACTGCGGAGCGGGTCTAAAGATTGGTGTTAAGCAGGAAATCCAGAAAACCTGTCCACAATGCAAGCGTGACTTATCGGTTATTGACTTGGAGAAGTTAATCAGCCAGCACCTCTAGTTTGTTGACAACCCCAAGAGACTTTTTCTTCTCTTTTCTTGTTTGTGTGTTGATTTTGCCTACTGTTTATCTTAATTTGATTTGGCGCTTTATTGTTTGGTGCCAATTTGAGATTCCTAAGCTGGAGTAAACTATATATTTTGTATATCCTACGCAAATCTTGAGATTGATTAAATTGAGTGAAAAATTGGTTTCGAGATCTGTGTTTTTGGCAGGTATACTTGCGGCGATTCTTATTGCTTGTACAGTATCGGCTTTAGCATCTACTCAACTATTCACTGGATCCACCGGTCCAGAAGGACCCCAAGGTTCACCCGGACCCAAAGGCGATACTGGTCTAACTGGTGCTCAAGGTCCCCCAGGCGATAGAGGCCCAGCCGGAGCAACCGGAGCCGCTGGAGCAACAGGTGCCGCAGGAGCCGCTGGAGCAACAGGTGCCGCAGGCCCCACGGGCCCAGCCGGCAAAGACGGAAGCACCACCCGCTACGTTATAGAAGGCTCCTTTGATGTGACACAAGACGGCGATCTAATCAAACGCGAACTATCTGCTATTGAAATTGGCTTTCTTGATTATGTAAATCATTGGAAGAAGATTGATGTTCCTCAACTTACTTTATCAGACATGCCTTTGGTGAATGTTTATGTGAGGAGTGTTTTTGAAAGCGATGAAAGTGGATCGCAACCTATGCAATTATGGAAAGATCACGCTTCGTCCTTTTCTTCTTCGATTATAAATGCGGGTGCGGTTATCTATGGTGAAGGATGCGTCTACATATTCTACAAAACAACCATAACGCCCTCCTCAGGTGAACCCTACAGTTTTGCCTCTACAACTGGCGAATATAGCATAGTGGTAGTTAAATAGCAATAGTATTAATTTAAACGGCGTTCACGTTGCCGTTTCTTTTCTTTTTCTTATTTTGATGTGGCGATTAAAGAAGTTGCACGGAGTCTGTTTTTGATTGATCGGTTGATGATAATACTTTTATGTTTTGATTCCTTTAGGCAACTGAGCGCAGAAACATGAAGATACGCATCCTAACGTTTTCTTCGGAACGTATTGTAGAGTTTTTACAGGGCAAACCTTGTAGCTTTGCTTCTAGTCTCCCAGATGACCTCGAACTTTTAGATATGAAAATGGATCTACTAAACCGCCAGATTACCCTCATAGTTAGAAGCGACAGCTTTGAGGACATCGCTGAAGGATTACCCTTTCCCGAAATTAATCCAACAACAACAACCACAACAACTAAAGTTGCTCCCAAGCCAGTTGCTGTAAAAACAGTTGATTTGGTGCAAAGAATTGGACCTAAGCCTGCGTCTGCGTCGTTTCAGTCGGTGTCTTTGACTCCTGCGCCAACTCAGCCCTCGCTTAGCCGCTATGCCTCAAAGATGGAAAATGAGTTTAGCGCCGATCAGCGTAAGCTCCTTAGTTTTACGGTCAAAGAGGATTGTGTGGTTGTAAAACCCGTAGTGTTTCTTAAAACAGAGTGGGATGATATCAACGAAACCGTACGAAGTCTTGGCGGCAGATGGGTTAAAGGAGCCATCATTAGCTACTGGGAAATTCCCCTGCAATAAAATACCCTGTCATCTGCTGTATACCCGTTTGGGTTTAACTTTTATTTAGCGGGTTATTTGATTTTGATAAGTTTTATTGTATAGTTGGAGTGTTAAAAGTGGTGGTTAGTGTCTCAGTGTCTTTTCAAGGACATTGATGGAGCCGTTTTTGCCTAGTCGGAGTTGTCTTTCGCCTTTGAACATGGCGACATGAGCGTTTTTGACCTCGATGCAGTCGCCTGTGTGTATTGTGTTGATTTGTTGGTCCCAGAGGCATAATAGAATTCGTCCGGTGTCGTCTTGGATTACTGCGTTTGAGACAACTGCGTTATCTCGGAATTGAGTGTGAACCTTTGAGGGTTCGGCTACTTCAACAACTTCGGCGGCGACGTTGATTTTTTTCATGCCGACGCGTAGATCTTCAATTTTTATGTGTGTAGGTGCAGGGTTTTGTCTTGCGATTTCTCTGCGTACTCTACCGGTATCCATTGAGCTGTCAAAGGATATGTCGCTTCTTGTAAGGGTGCTTTGGGGTACTCTGAATTGGGCGATGACTTTGCCATCTTTAGTTAACAAAAAGATTGCTTGGTCAGCTACGTTGCCGCGGTATTCCACCATCAAGTCTCCCACTAACTTTTTGCCCTCATCTTTGGATTGTCCAAGAGCTGCAAAAAGCTCAGATGGATAAACGTCATGTTGTGCCGAGATAAAGGCAAGTTGATCTTCTAGTGTTGGCTTTTTTGGTTTCATTTTTATTTTCTCCCCCTTTCGGTTAGTTTGGAGAATTTTCTGAAAAGAGCAAATTAACTGGAGAAATTTACTTTTTCCCGATTAAATTCTGCATTACTAAATACTACATGAGCCTATATAGGTGTAACTCTAAAAATAACGCAAAACTCACAATAAACCCATAGAAACTGTGTTTATGCAATAATACTTAACAATCCAAAACACAGAAAACCCGCGCCGCACATATTAATCTAGTTTATTCTATTTTTGGTGTTATTAATGATGCATCTTGATGCAATAACAAACCATACCCAAGTCAAACTCACAAACCTTGACAAATGCTTCTACCCCCAAATGTATGTGTTTAGCTCACGTCAAGATTTAAATACTACTTTGCAATAATATTGCAAACAATGATGTAGAATGCCAGAAAATCAACCGCCCGCAAAACAACCAATGAACATAACAATGCAA
>JAIRQQ010000067.1 GCA_031256395.1 Nitrososphaerota archaeon | reverse complement strand
AGCTCCAACAAATGCTCCGCCTTACTGCAAACCCTAAAAGAAACAGGATGCAGAGTCGGAGAAGCATGGATGCTAAACTGGACAGACATTGACACAGAGAAAAACACCCTAAGAATTACGCCAGAAAAAGGAAGCAACCCACGCATTTTCAAAATCAGCCCCCGCTTACTCTCGATGCTAAACATGCAACCAAAAAAGGGCAACAGAATCTTTGGCACCTACCCCCTACGGGGCTATGGTACATGCTTTACAAGACAAAGAAGAGCAACAGCAACAAAACTGGGCAACCCCCGAATACTGCAAATAACGTTTCATACGTTTCGCCATTGGAAAGCCACTATGGAATACCACAAAACCAAAGACATCATACGAGTCATGAAAATACTCGGACACAAAAACATCAAAAACACCATGGTGTACACGCAGTTGGTAGAATTTGACGAAGACGACCAATTCGTATGCAAAGTTGCAACAACCACAAAAGAAGCCACAGAGCTAGTAACAGCAGGCTTTGAATACGTCTGCACAATGGACGACGGTGCTAGACTATTCCGAAAACGAGCCTAACAACGTACGGTGTAAACACAAGATGTCATCCTTGTAAAAAGTATGTGGATTCATGCCAAAGAGCTGGGGATGGGAATTGAACCCATATAGAGCAGCTCTGCAGGCTACCGCCTAAGCCATTCGGCCACCCCAGCAGATGAGTCTAGGTGATGCCCACATAAATAGATTATTGGTTGGTCACCGGTTTTATTATGGCAAGACATCGTTAGACCCTTTTATCAAAGGGAAAACACTGAGAAATACAAGCAACCACTTGCAGATGTCCGGATATAAAACAAAAGTATTGTGTTTAGATCAAAAAGTAGAGGATACAGGTGCTTGTCACAACATTTTTATCAAGTGGTTACGAGTAATATGACAATTATCTTAGGCGCGCAGGCAGAATTTTATTGTGTCCATTGTAGCGTTTGAGAGTATTTAGAGAGAAAGGGGAGAGAGGGATGATTTCAAACATAACAAGTTTAGTGTTGCTCTACTATGGTGTGGGTTTAGGTGCAGCTATAGTTTTGGTGCTTGTGAATTATGTTGCTTTTGCCAAAAGGGGTAACTTTGTAGAAGAGAATAGATTGTGGAGTAGAATTGATAAAAAATACGGTATAAAAACCCGCACGTTTGTGAGCTTTGGCTCTATGGCAGGGCTTTTGACAGCCGCGCTTTTGCTAACAGCTGCTAATGCAGGGTTTGCGGTGGTGCTTGGGACAATTGTGGGGTTTTTGCTGTTCAATGTTATGCTGGATTCGAACACGCTACGAAGCAATACCGCCTGTAGATGTGATGTATGTGAGCATGAAGCAAAGATAAGTGCTCATTGTTCTAGATGCGAATATAACAAAAAGGCAGGCATGAACCCGCTCAAGGACATAGCTTTTGCGCTAAAGGCAATAAAAAATGAACTAAAGTAACAAGTTACTTTAGGTTTTTGACGGTTTCGTTAGCTCGCTCAAGTTCTTGTTTTTTGTTGTTTTGATAGGTTTTAACATTAGCAAGCAGTACAGAGTCGTTTAGGGCTAGGATTTTTGCGGTTGCGATGGCGGCACCTTCGGGTTCGATTGTGACAACTGAGCCGATGCCGCTTGGTACTCGAAGGGAGGAGTAGATGTCTGTGCCGCCGTATTTTTCGCTGTAGGGTGGAATAGCTATGACGGGGTGGGCAGTGTTGCCATCAATAAAGGCGCTAAGTGCATTGGAGCGGCCTGCAACGGTGAGGTAAACTACTGGTTGGTTTTCAAATTCTTTGAGAATTTCTAGTACCGTTAGGGGGGTTTTGTGTGCGGATGCAACACGGAATTCGTAGCTTACTCCTAAGAGTTTGAGGTACTTGGCGATTTCGCGTGAAAATTCGAGGTCACGCTCAGAACCCATGATTATAATTGCCAGGCCAGTCATATGTATCACAAGGCAGATAACTGTGGCAACTAATTAACGTTTAAAGCTAGAGCTATATTCTGCTCATGCTCAATCTTGTTATCCTGAGTTTTGTGTGTTAGGGTGTTGATAATTGTTGTTGTAGAGATACAGCCACGTTTGCTTATCAGCAACTCACTTTTTAAAACTACTATGAGGTATGGGTGTGTTTCAGAAAAGTTTGGAATCAACTAAAGCAGAGGAGTGGCTCAAGCAACTCGTTGATGAGTGGGCAGTTGGTATTGCCATGAAAACCAGCGAGGGAAAAGTTGTGGCTGGCTGTGGCGAAATGATTGCAAAAAAAGAAGAACAGGGCATAACCTGTGAAATCAATGGACATATTGAAGGCTATGAGGATTATTATCAAAATGATTTCTGGACGGTTGATGGAACAGATAGCACAATTCATTTGTTTAGGCTAAGTTCGGATGGGCAGATCCATGATCACAGGGGTCAATGGATTGATGATGTTACTATAGAGATGTATTGGCGGGGTACTTTTGAGGATCAAGAACAAGAAGAACACATTACTGCCAAATGGGTAACTAAAAACCAGTTTGAAATCAAAGAAACCAACTACTCCAAAGGCAAGCTGCTATTGACAACTGATTACGTTTTTAAGCGTAAGCAACTAGGTGAGTAAGCGTTGCAGAATCTCAGTTAGCATATCAACTGTTGTCTGCACTTTGGGACTCAATTCACATCCAAAGTCCATGTTTGTGGGTTCAATAAGTAATAGTGAAATTTTTACATCGGGAAGTAGCTTTGTTGTGTACTCGCAGAAAAGCCGCAGGGGTAACCCATGTGATGAAAAAGTAGAAACCCCCGCAATTGTTGTGGCTTTGACTAGTTTGGTTTCGCCGGGTTGCGCATCTATGAGGGCGGCATCAATGAGCAGGATGTGTGTGGGATGGAAATTTTGGATATCTAGCAAATAGTTTTCGGGAACTGTTTCGCATTCTAGTACACATACGTTGTTTGAGACTTTGGTTTGTAGGTTTTCGGCGATTTTTAGGCCGGCGTAGTCGTCTCCACGGATGGGATTGCCAATACCTGCAATAACCACTTTGTCTCTATCAGAGAACCAGTCTTTGAGTTGCTGCTCAATATCATCAACCAAGGTATGCACCGATAGGGATAAAGAGCAATCATAGAAAAGGGTTGTTAATTGGTCTTTTTTGTGAGTGTGGGTGGTTTTCGTCTTGAGTCCCAAGCGTGATGGAGAACAGATCCCGGATGATGTAGAAGCATGCGCGGGCCGGAGTAGCGCATAATGACTTTGGCTTTTTGGTTCATATCGGGTCGGTAGCAGTGAATGACGCATTTGCCGCAGGTGGTTTTCTTTTCTTGGAAGGGGCATTTGTCGAGTCGTAGAAGTGCGTATTCGTGGAATTCTTTGCATTCAGCACACAGTTCGCCTTTGGTGTGGTGGTGGTTTTTACAGTAGAGTTCAACCATTTGGGTTATGGTTTGTTTTTCACGTTTCATGCGTTTATGTGTGGGGTTAGGAGGCTGGGGCTGCATAAACATCAACACAGATAATAGCGACTTATTCAGATAAGGTTTAACCCTAAAAGGTAAGGGATGCTCAAATGAGCTTAAGGCTAAGTAAAACACAGAAATAACAAGGCAATCGGGTTTACTCTAACATGTATTCTTTTTGGAAATTTTCGACCTTAGTAAATTTACCATTCGTGATTGTTTTTTCGATTTCTGACACCAACTCAGGTCTTAGGGGCGGTTCAACATCTAGTTTTTGTGTGGTTGGTGTGGCGAGTTGTTGAGTTATTTTTTCGGGGTTTACGCGGAGTTCACCAAATGCTAGTTCTTGGGGTGTTAGGCCCATGGCTAATCCTAAGAGTTGGGGGTAGTGTAGTATGGGGATGCGGTAGGTTTCGTCAAAGGTTTTTTCTACTCGGGGTTGGTTTGTGTCATACATTGTGTGGCAGGAGGGGCAGATTGTGATTAGTGCTTGGGCACCGGCTTTTTTTATGTGGTTGAGTTTGTCGCGTGCTAGTTGGAGGGCGATTTTTTCGTTTATGGCGGCGCTGGGTAGGCCGCAGCATTGGGTTTTATCGGTATAGTCAAGGCATTCAGCTCCGGTGGCTTCGATGAGGGTTTTTAGGGTTTGGGGATCTTCGGGGTCGTCGAAGGTTATGATTTTTTTGGGTCGTAGGATATGGCAGCCGTTGTGTTCGGCGACTTTGAGGTTTGTGAGGGGGTGGGTTATGACGTTTTTTAGGGTTTCTAGGCCTATGTCTTCTTTTAGGAATTGGAGCAGGTGTTTGGTTTCGATGGTTCCATTGTAGGTTAAGCCTGTTTCTTTGAGGTGTTGGTTGATTTCGTCTTTTTGTTGGGGGTCGGCTTTTAGGGTTTTGTTGACTTTTTTGAGGGTACTGGCGCATCCGGGGCATAGGGTGAGGATGTTTAGGCCTTGTTGTTCGGCTAGGGCGAGGTTTTTTGCGGCTAGGATTTGCATGGCTTCGTGGTTGATGGGGTCAAGGGGTAAGCCGCAACAGTTGAATTCGGGCATCTCGATTAGTTCTACGTTGAGTTTGGTTAGGATTTTTCTGGCGCTGATTTCATATGAAATACCGCGAGTGGGTATGGCGCAACCTAGGAAAAATAGCCATTTACTGTGAGTCATTTTTGTTGTCTCCTTGAGGTTGGGGTAGTGTTGCTGTTGCTGTTGTTTGGTTGATGCGGTCAAAAAATGGGATGTTTTTGAGTATTTTTTTTATGGTTTGGGGGTTGGTTTTGGGCAGGGGGGGTAGGCCGTAGGTTTCGCGTTTTTTGATTCTTGATTCGGGAACTTTGGACACATAGCCGGTTTCGAGCAGGGTTTGGGTTTGATCGCGCAGGCCTTGGGGTATGTAGCCTTTCTCGATGGCTAAGTTGCGAAATACGCGAATAATGCTGTCAACTTCGACATTTTGGGGACAACGATCGGTGCAGGTAAAACAAGCAGAACAGAGCCAAAGGGTGTCGCTGTTTAATACACGGTCTCGTAGACCCAGATGTGCTAGGTGGATAAGGGTTCGGGGACGGTAACTGTCACTAAATCGGGCGATGGGACAATCAGAGGTACAAGTACCGCATTGGAAACAGAGAAAGATTTTTTCTGCCCCGGGAAGTTTTTCAAGTTCATACTTGAAAGTTGGGTCGATTTCAGAAGCTTTAATGGGCTGCTCTTTGCCCTGATTAAATGTTGATATCTCAGTCATAACGGTGATTTCGCCTAACTTGGATAGCACCGCGATGTGCTAATTTTTTTATGCCGCTACCGGATAGATAAAGTTTGAGCATTAACCCAACACATTTACCCATCTGAGTTTATAATATGGAAACAGTAAGTTGCGCAACTATACGGCTTGGTTGTTTGCTTGTTGGTTAGTCGCATAGGCAGGCGTAGTCGCATTCACGGCAGTTCCAAGCATCTTTTTTGGGGTCAAATACAGCTGAGTTAATTTTTTTAGACATATCTTGTATTTCGGTTTGTATGTTCTCAATAGCTTGTTTTTCGGGAGTAAAAAAGACTTGTTTGTTGGGTCGCAAAAACCAATCGCCAACTTTTAGCTGACTTTCACTGCCATATATTTCTTTGACTGCCAGAGCATAGACTAATAGCTGCATGTCTTTTTTGAGTTCATTTAGTGAGGATGCGGTTTTGCTGGTTTTGTAGTCAATAACGGTGTAACCGGTTTCATCTCTATCGATGCGGTCAATTCTTCCTCTGATGCGCACGTTTCCCACAGCAGTTTCAAACCATCGCTCAATATCTAGAATTTCGGTTTTGTTTTTGCTTTGTTCTTCCAGAAAGATTTTCAAGATGTTTTTTGCTTCGGCATAGTCTCTTTTTTCATCAAGTTCACTCTGGTAGCTTTTTGAGCTCCAAAACTTGGCCAATAACTCTTCAGCTATTGTTTCATTGACGGGTTGTTTTTCTTTTTGTAGTCTGGTTAGGCGTTCTGCGATGTTGTGTATGGTTGTTCCGAATTCAAAGTAGTAGCGGGGTTTTTCGGGGATTTTCATTACGTGCCGGTAGTGGTATTGTCGGGGGCATTTTTGGTAGCTGACAAATTGGGAGACACTAAAAACGTGATCTGAGGGGACTGTTAGGGGTTTTTGGGTTATTAGTTGTTCGAATTGGGTATAGTTCGGTTCTTTGATTTTTTTGATTATATCAGTTTGTATGTCTAGGTTTTTGTTGGTTGTTTTAGCAAAGAGCAGAACGGTTTCTATGGCATCATTGAATTGTCCGGTTGTTAGATTTGTTATGACTTGCTGGAGTAGTTTGGTTTTTGTTTGGTTCTCGGTATTTGTTGATTCAATCAATATTTCAGGGGGGTTAATTTGTTGGAAGGCAAGGTTGGGGTTTTGTTGGTAGTTGATTTCTTGGAGAAATCGGGAGGGTTTGGAGTCGGTTTTGTTTTCGCCGTGACGATTGGCATAGGTTATGACTAGTTTTTCTTTGGCTCGGGTTATGGCGACATAGAAGAGGCGGCGTTCTTCTTGGATGTGGAGTTCTTTGTCGTCGCAGGTTGATTGGATGCCTTTTAGGAGTTTTTGAGGTATGACGAATTTGTCTTTTTGATAGGTGGTGGGTATTTTTCGGTCGTTGACATCGGGGATGATGACCACGGGGTATTGCATGCCTTTTACGCCATGGATGGTGGATATGATAACTGCTTGCTCAGTGTTGTTTTTTTCTTCGATTTCAAAGTTTGAGGCGTAGGTGAGGTAGTCTGTGAAGGCTTCAATGTCGCTATCGGGGTATATGTTGTTGAATTCTTCAGCAAAGGTGTAGAATTGGTTTAACAGTTGGAGGTTGTGGGTGTTTTTGAGGGCTAGCTCGTATTTGTAGAATTCTCGCTCAAAAAGTATTGTGTGTACAAGATCTAGGGTGCGTAGTCTAGTTTTTTTGTTTAGCAACTCAGTTAGGGTTTGTTTGACTATGGGGAATTTGATTTTGTCTACAGCTAGTTTGTTTAGGTGATCAAAGGTTTCATAGAGTGAGAGGCCGGTTTGTTTTGCGTAGCTGGTGAATTTGCATATATCGATCTGTTTTATGCCATAGTTGGGTCGGTTTAGGATTCTAATGATTTCTACGTTGCTTTCTAGGGGGTTGTTGAGGACGTTTAGAAAGGCGGTGAGGTCTTTTATTATGGGTTCTTGGAAAAAGCCGGTTTCGCCAACAAAGTTGAAGGGCAGATCATGTTTTCTAAAGGCGTTAAGTATGGGTTCGGCGCTTGCGCGGCGTCTACAGAGAATAGCGATATCTTGGGGTGGGTAGGTCTTTAGTAGGTTTTTTGTTACCTCAACAATATAGTTTGCCTGAGAGGTGTCGTTTGGGGTTTCAATGATCTCTATTTGGTCGCCTGGGGGGTTGTTGGTAAATAGTTGTTTTATTGTTCGCTCGGGGCTGTTTTCTATTAAGGTGTTGGCGGTGCTAACTATTTTTTTGGTGCTTCGATAGTTGTGTTCTAGGGCTTTTTCGACAAAGTTTGGAAAGGTTTTTTTGAATTCAGCTATATTTGTAAGATGCGCCCCTCTAAAACGGTAGATGCTTTGGTCGTCATCTCCAACAACGGTTATGTGGCCGTGTTTTTTTGCAATTAAATTAACTATTTGGAGTTGGATATAGTTGGTGTCTTGGAATTCGTCAACGATTACAAATTGGAATTTCTCTTGATAACTCTGCAGAACCAAGGGTTTGCTCTTTAGCAGGTTATGTACTATGCAGAGCATATCGCCAAAGTCTAGGAGGTTATTTTGAAGTTTGTATGCTTCATAGGCTTGATAGATCTTGAGGATATCTTTTAGGTTGTTTAGATCCTCTTGAGCCTCCTCATCAAAGATGAGATTTTTTTGTTCTTCGAGATATAGCTGTAAATCGTGAGGGGTTACAAATTCGTCTTTGCATCGGGATATGAATTTTTTCATCTCCTCTGCTAAGGTGTAGGGTTTATGGTTGAACTCCAGATGCTCAAGACCAAAACTGTTAATGTTTTTAGCTAAATAGACTAACTGAGCTGTTTCAGTAATGACTTTGAAATTAGCATTTAATTTAGTGTTTAAAATATTGTCCTGTATAACCTGGTTGCAAAAAGAATGAAAGGTAGATATGTTAAGATCTGCAGGGCTTTTTAGCAGCTCGGTTACGCGTACTTTGAGCTCCTCAGCAGCTTTTTGATTAAACGTTAAAGCCAAGATATTCTCGGGTGACACACCGTTTGCAATCAAATATGCTATTTTGCTTGCCACAGTCAAGGTTTTCCCTGAACCTGCACCTGCGATTATAAGAAGCGGGCGGTCAATCTCTTTTACAGCTTCACTTTGCTGAGAATTTAGACGGCTAAAAATCTCTAGAGTAGAATTTTGCAACTCAGAACTTGACTGCGACATACAAAAGAGATAACCTGGTGTACTTTTAACCATTCCGTCAATAAACCATGCAACCCAACAAGACAAGTAATTTAGATATTGATTGCGGAAGGCTTTTTGCTTGTAGTGTAGATTTAAAAGATGCATGCCACACTCCGCCCTAGTTCCCATAAATCAGCTTGTAGAGGAACCATACGCATCGGTTGTATGTTATCCCCGAGCAACTCCTGAGGAGATGCAGCCCCGTATGGAAGAACTAAAAATGTTGGGTGTGGAAGCCGTAGAATTTTCAGGTAAATCCTCAGCCTTTACATTATCGGTTTTGGGTAAGGGTTATGTGGGTATTGTTACAATAGCTCATATGCAGGGCAAAAAATTGGCCCTAAAGATGCAAAGAGTGGATTCAGAACGCGAAAGCCTAGAACACGAAGCAGAACTCCTTGTCAAGGCCAACACTGTTAGGGCAGGTCCACAGTTTGCAGCGGTAACCAAGCATTTTCTTTTGATGGAACTCATTGATGGCTACTTGTTAGAGGAGTGGCTAACAACCCATAGAAGCAAGTCCTCTGTGCAGACCATTTTAGCAGAGATCTTAGAGCAATGTTGGCGTCTAGATGAAATTGGTTTAGATCATGGCGAGCTTAGTAAAGCGCCCAAGCATCTTCTTGTCAACAAAGCTGATGCTCCCTTTATAGTTGATTTTGAAACTGCTAGCACTCAGCGCAATGCATCCAATGTTACCTCAGTTTGTCAGTTTCTGTTTCAAGGCCAAAGTGAAGTCTGCAAAACAATCGCAAGCGTCATAGGGAAGAGAGATAAACCGGAATTACTGGAGGCTTTGCGCAATTATAGGAAAACCAGAAACCGGCAAACCTTTGAAGCCCTGCTCAAACAATGCCTCACCAATAACTGCAACACTAACTAGTGTAATGCATAATCAAGATAGGCATCAAGTAGTTATTTGGTTTTTCGGCGTCTAAGATAAACCAGTAGAACTCCAGCTACTATAGGTAATAACAAAATAGCGGCTATTAGCCAGACATATGAAAAAGAGTTGGTTACATAGTAGATGTTGTTGTATCGGCCTGCTACGGGGTAATCAGGATCCTCGTAGACTATATCAAGTTTTAAACCATATTGATTTAGTTGGGTTTGTACTTGGCTCCAGATTTGCCGACACGTATCATTTGCGTCCCATAGGCCCCAGATTGTGTCTTTGGGGTTGCGCATACCCCAACCAAAGTTTCTAGGAAGAACAAGAGCGGCTTCAGCGTGGATGCTTCCGTGAACAACTTCAGGATTTTGAACCACCTCCACCCAGAAACGCTCCAACGCCTGAAAGTGTTCATCTTGGAGGGTGTTTGGGTTTTTGGGATCTTCAGAGTAGTTAAAGACCACTACATATTCTGCGCCGGCTTCATAGGAGGTTTTCATTTGTTCAAACATCGCCTGACCATCAGCAAGAAAGGGCGGGTGAGTGTATTTCCAAGTAAGAATCGTACCCCAGTGTTTATCTTGGAGATTAGCCGCACCTCGAACTAAGGCTATTTCTTGCTCAATAGTATTGTTCCAGCCTAACTGGGCAAGAACCAAGTCATAGCCGCTTCGAAAATCCCACCAATATAACCCATAATCCGAAGTAAACAGGGTGGTTGATTGGTTTTTTAGGGGTTGTAAATAGTCTGCGGTGTATGCTTCAAAGGCTTGGGCTACCACATCGTTTCCAAGGGCATTTCTAGCTAAAACTGCACTCAAGGGTTCTACCTGTGAGATTCGCTCACTACCATTCACAGATGTGTAGAGTGTATATGTCCAATAACCGCCAGTTCCAGGCTCAAAAACAGTGATATCGCCATTAGGATAATATGTGACATCAAAACGGAACGCTTGTGGGATGAAATTAGTTTTGGTCCTGTTGGGGTACTCTGTGTAGGATTCTTCTTGCCATGGAGCATTGTATATAGTTTCATAGGAACCGTCTGGATAAGAAAAGTAGAGGGTTCCGTTTTTTGATTTATCTGGACCCGAGGTAGTCACTTTTAGGGTACCATTAGGATAATAGAGGGTCTTATAGTTAATATCAGCCTCCGCGGCATATACCTCAATATCGCCAGTGGCAGATTTTGATAGAAAAGTGCTGTTGTTAAGGGGTAAAAATGCTGGGTTAACATCGAGCAGTTTTCCTCCGGGTTCGTCAAAAAAATATACACCCAGAAAACGATTACCCCAACGTTGTTGTGCACTATCAACCCATTCTGAAGAATAACGTAATTTACTAGAAATGCCAAAATAGGGTGCAAAATAGAGTCCAGAGGCAATTGCATAATCGCCGATTTCTTCTATGGCAGCGGGGTTTTGTTGAAGCTCGCCTGAGGCCAAAATAAAGAGGTTGGTGTAGTCTTTGACTGTATCTATTAGAAGCTTGGCACCCTCAACTGTACCACCGCCATAGGTTACACCAACATAAAATGAGGAGTTATCGGTGTGATTTTCAGCTAACGAAACATTGGTTATAGTGGTAGCTAAGAAAATTGTTAGCATTAGGCATGCGATGAGCTTTGTTGCAATTTTCACGTTTTTACCCAGTAGATGTAGGGCTAAAGAAGCTATTAATTCTCTTTACAGAACACTTTTGTTCTAAAGCAGAACACCACATGCTTGGACCATAAGAATTTGAGGCAGACGAGGTTATCTGTTACCGGTTAGCTACTAAAAAGCGCAGATACACTTCACAGAATTAGGAAAAACAGAAACAAACAAATGTACATAGACGGTGCCTTGCCAACAGTTATAGCGTTAAATAGAAAAATCAAAAGAAGAGATTAGCCAGGTTATAGTGTAGTGGTGACTGGTTTTGTTGTTTGGTTTTTTCGTCGTTTGAAATAGATTAGGAGAGTTCCAGTGGTTATAGGGAGTAAAATGGCGGCTATTAGCCAAGCATAGGGGAAAGTAGAGTTTACATAGGTGATGTTGTTGTATCGACCTGCTACGGGGTAATCAGGGTCTTCATAGACTATATCGAGCTTTAACCCATACTTGTCTAGTTGAGTTTGTACTTGGTTCCAGATCTGTTGTGACGTGTTGTCTGCGTCCCAGATGCCCCAGATGCGGTCGGTTGGGTTGCGCATGCCCCAGCCATAGTTTTGGGGTAGTACTATAGCGGCTTCAGCTTTGATGCTTCCGTGAACGACTTCAGGATTTTGAACCACCTCCACCCAGAAACGCTCTAGTGCTTGGTAGTGTTCATCTTGGAGGATGTTGGGGTTTTGGGGGTCTTCGGAGTAGTTAAAAACTATAACGTATTCTGCACCTGTTTCGTATGAGGTTTTCATTTGTTCAAACATTTCTTGGCCGTCAGCGAGAAACGGTGCGTGGGTGTATTTCCAGGTGATGATGGTGCCCCAGTTTTTGTTTTGGAGGTTTGCCGCACCTCTGACTAGGGCGATTTCTTGCTCAAGAGTGTTGTTCCATCCTATTTGGGCAAGAACTAAATCATATCCTCCGCGGAAATCCCACCAATACAGTCCATAATCCGAGGTAAACAGAGGTATGGTGCTGTTTTCTAAGGGTGAAAGTCGTCTTGCGAGTTCATTTTCAAATATTTGTGTGGCCGCATTGTAGGTCTTGATGGGGTTCCTCTCTAAAACTGCACTCAGCGGTTCCACGTCATCAATGCGTTTGCTACCATTCACTGCTGTATAGAACATATCATAGTGATTTTCCTCATCGATATGTTCCCAAACAGTGATATCCCCATCAGGATAATAGGTTATTTCAGTATTGAACCAGTATGGCCTAAACCAAGTTTTGGTTCCATTTGGGTACTCTGTGAAGTTTTCTTCTTGCCAGGGAGCATCGAGTATAGTTTTGGATGATCCGTCCGGATAATCAACATCTAATCGACCAGTCTTTGATTCATCTAGGTCATTAAAAGTTACTTTTACGATACCGTTAGAATAATAATCAGACACATTGCTAGCATATGGCATTTGTTTACGTAAACTAATACCGCCAATCTCTAGTTTTGTTACGGACTGATCCCCGCCGCTTTCATCTGGGAACCATACAGTATCATCAAGCATTTTTCCACCGGGTTCATCATAGAAATATATCCCTATGAAGCAGCTACCCCAGCGTTGCTGTGCAGTATCAACCCATCCTTGAGGAACAATGGAGAAGTATGGACCAAAGGATGTTGCAAAGTTAAGGCCAGAAACGATTGCATAGTCTCCAATTTCTTCCACGGCTGTAATGTTATATATCAGTCCTCCGGAGGATAGGATAAAAAGATTAGTGGAGTCTTTGACTTTGTCGATTAGTTGTTTTGCACCCTCGACAGTATCTCCACCATAGGTTACACCGACATAGAAAGAATTATTATCGGCATCAGTTTCAGCTAACGATACATTTGCTACAATAGCAACTGAAAGAACAGTTAGCAACAATATTGGGCAGATAATAATTTTAGATACCCTTTTCATGTTTTTCCCTGATGCATTTAGGCTAAAGCAATTATTAACTCTGTTTACGAAACAACCCTGTTCCAAAGCGGAACACGTTATTTGGGCTTTAAAAACGAGTTTTATGACAGAGAGTAAAAAGAAAAGTTGTTGAATTAGTATGTTAGGCAACTATTTCGTGGAGTCGTTTTTGTTTTGTTGCTTCTTTGATTTCTAGGGCTATGCGTCTGCCCATGTACATGTTTTCGCCGTAACGTAGATAGGCGTAGGGTGAGGTTCCGATGCCGACGTTTGTTCCGGCTACGATGCGGGCGCTGATTTCAAAGGTGTAGATTTTGAGGTCATCGGTGATGACTGTTTCAAGACAGAAAGGTCCAATGATGCCGGGTGGTGCGAGTTCTGCGGCTTTTTTGTGGACATTTTCACCCATTTGCAATACTTCGGTTAGCAGGGATTCGCGCAGGACTACTGGAAAGTTTCCTACGACTGTGTATGTTGGAGCGATGTTGATGTCGAGTTGTTCTTGGGCGGGGATTTTGCCGATGCTGTCAACGGCGGATTCGTAGCGGCGATCCATTGCTAGGAGTTCTACGTCGTTGTTTAGAATGCTACTAAAGTAGCTGGGGTAGATGTTGACGCCTAGGGCGTATTCTTGGAGATGTACGTGTTCAAGGTCTTCTTTGGTTAGCAGTCCGCGGCTTAGCATTTCGTTGGCTTTTTTGTAGAAGCCGCTTGGAGAGTTTGCTAAAAAGTATCCTCGGCCGCCTTTGGCGCCTTGGAGTTTGGCGATTGTGAGGCGGTCGATGTCATCGGGTGAGGCAAAGGTTGCGGGGAGGCGCATGCCGGCTTGTTTTAGCCATTCTTCTTGGCGTTTGCGGTTGGCTTCCCAGTGGAGCAACTGGCGGTTTCCCATAAGGGGTACCGCTAAGTTGTTGGTTAGTTGCTCGGTGCTAAGATAGGCGGTAAAGGAGCCGTGTGGGATTAGAATGACGTTTAGTTTTCGGAGGCGTTCTTGTAGGTTGGGGTTGAGCAGTTCGGTGAAGTCTTTTACGGTGATTAGTTCATCGACTAGGGGATATTTTTGGTAGATGATGGCGTCTTTTTCTTTGCAGATACATACGGTTCGGAAGCCTTCTTCTTTGGCGCCTTTAAAGATGTTAAGCGAGCTATGAGAGCCCAGAGTACCGATGGCAAGTTTTGTTGAGTCGTATTTTTCTATGATTTTTCCGATGGCCACATTATCGATCATTAGGTTACCACTTCTTGGAGGCGGTGTTTTCTTATTGCGCGTTTGATTTCCATGGCTACGCGTTTGCCGGGGCCGACTTCTACGCCGTATTTGTATTTCATGTAGGGTGAGGTGGGTTCTACGCAGGGACAGCCGGGGACGCGTGGGCTTACGTCAAATACGCGGAATTGGAGGTCTTTTGTTATTGCGCCTTGGAGTGCAAATAGGCCGATCATGCCGGGGGGGAATTCTTTGTAGCAGACATTTATCCATCGTTCGGCGGCTTCAAAGAGTTTTTCGAGTTGGCTCTCGCGCATGGTGGCGCCTTGGTGTCCGACTTCGATGTTTTGGGAGGCTATGTTTAGTTCTAGTTGTTCTCTTGCAGGCAGATCCAAGATGCCGTCGAGATCGGTTTGGATGCGGCGGTCAAAGCCTAAAAGATCGATGTCATCGTTTAGAGGTGAGTAGAAATAGTTGGCGTTGAATTTTGCGCCTAGGACGTATTCTTCTATGATTGCTTCTTTTAGGGCTTCGGGGGTGATTATGCCGGCTTTGATGCGTTTTTTTGCTTCTTGTTGGTATTCTTGGGGGCTTGAGGCGTAGAAGAATGCGCGTTCGTTGGTTCGGTTTTTTTCTGCGACTTTGATGATGACGGGTCGGTCGATGTCGTTTGGTGATTGGAAGGCTTGGGGGAGTTGGATGCCGGCTTGTTTTAGGAGACAGAGTTGGTTTTTAGGGGCGGTGCGTTCTTCGGTTTTTAGGAGGTAGCGGTTGCCCATTAGGGGTACGGTGAATTTTGTTTCTATGGCTTCATAGCCTGCGTATACGCTAAAGGAGCGGTTGGGGACAAAGACGGTGTTTAATTCTTGGAGTTCTTCTATTGTTTGGGGTTGGGTTATGTCTTGGAATTTGTCTAGAAAGATGAATTTGTCAAATATGTTTCGGTAGTAGCGGGCGTAGGTTTTTTCTCGTCCGGTTTGGCATACGACTACGGTTTCAAATCCTTCTTGTTTTGCGCCTGAGGCGATTTCTAGGGCTGAGTGGCTGCCCAAGACTCCGATACGGATTTTGTTGGGGTCGTAGTCCATTAGTACCTGTTTGATTTTATCTTGCATGTTCATGCTTTTTCACTCAACATTTTGTTGTTTTATGTGGCAGGTTTGAGAAGCTAGGTTGATCTTTAGCTTGTTGTGTCTGCCATATCTTGGCTGATTTGGAAGTTGGTTAGTTAGGGTTAGTTTGGGCATGTGCGTCACTAGATCGGTTGGTGTTGTGGTAGGTTTTGATATTTTGATCTGTTGCCCGTGTTGTTATGGGTTGATTATTCGGGTTTTGGCTTATATCCCTTTATCCATAAAAAGCAACAGGTTAACCAAAAATATTTGACCCGTTGCAACAAGAAGAGACATTCGATTAAAAATTAAGAGCGCGATGGTAGCCGATTGTTTGATTTTTTATGGTGGGTGTTTTGAAGTATCTTTAAGTTTACGAATGGTATAGTTGGATATAGGAGTTTAGGAAGGGTAGTTATGAGCGCAAATAAGAAAAAGCTTACTAGAGAAAATGGAGCGCCGGTAGCAGATCATAACAATGTGTGTACGATTGGCCCGCGTGGGCCGATGGTTTTGCAGGATGTTTGGTTTTTAGAAAAGTTGGCACATTTTGATCGCGAGGTTATTCCTGAGAGGCGGATGCATGCTAAGGGCAGCGGCGCGTTTGGCAAGTTTACTGTTACAGGTGATGTAAGCAAATATACCAAGGCAAAAGTGTTTGCTGGAATCGGTAGAGATACGGAGGTTTTTGTTCGTTTCTCAACTGTAGCAGGAGAGCGTGGTGCGGCGGATGCTGAGCGTGATATTCGGGGGTTTGCAATCAAGTTCTATACTGAGGAAGGGAATTGGGATTTGGTTGGGAATAATACGCCGGTGTTTTTTATTCGGGATCCGATTCATTTTCCTGATCTTAATCATGCGGTAAAACGTGATCCTAAAACCAATATGCGTTCGGCACAGAATAATTGGGATTTTTGGACGATGCTGCCTGAGGCACTACATCAGGTTACCATTGTGATGTCTGATCGGGGCATACCGGATGGGTATAGGCATATGCATGGGTTTGGAAGTCACACGTATAGTTTGTTTAATGCTAAAAATGAGCGTGTGTGGGTAAAGTTTCATCTAAGAACTCAGCAGGGGATTAAAAATCTCTCTGATCAGGAAGCTGAGGCGCTTATTGCAAAGGATAGGGAGAGTTCTCAGCATGATTTGTTTTATGCTATTGAGCAGGGGAATTATCCGCGTTGGACACTGTATTTCCAGATTATGACGCCTGAGCAGGCTGAGAAACATGGGGATAATCCGTTTGATATAACAAAGGTTTGGAGTCACAAAGAATATCCGCTAATTGAGATGGGTGTGTTGGAGCTTAATCGTAATCCTGAGAATTATTTTGCAGATGTTGAGCAAGCTGCCTTTAATCCCGCTAATATGGTTCCAGGTATTGGGCTCTCGCCGGATAAGTTGTTGCAGGGCAGATTGTTTTCCTATGGTGATGCTCAGCGGTATCGTTTGGGGGTGAATCATGCTTCAATTCCTGTTAATGCCTCTAAATGTCCTATGCATGCCTATCATAGAGATGGGTTGATGCGGGTTGATGGAAATTATGGTGCAACAAAGGGGTATCATCCCAACAGTTATGGTGAGTGGGAGGAGCAAAAAGAATATGCTGAGCCGCCTCTTGTTGCTGTGGGTACTATTGATCATCATGATCCATACCTAAATGATGATTGTTTCTATCAACCGGGTAATCTGTATCGCCTTATGAGTGAGGACAAACGTGCCATACTGATCAAAAACACCACCGCAAACATTGCCTCGGTAACGGAGAATATCAAGTATCGCCATGCGGCACACTGCTATCTTGCAGACCAAGAATATGGGCGTCGTATTGCCCAAGCACTAGACTTGCAATTTGAGAGGGTGGTTAATCTATCCAAGATGAGCCGCCAAGAAAGGCTCTATGCTACAAGTCAAGCAGTATGGAAATAAACACCAAAAAAGTAAGGCAACAACAATTGTGGGCGGTTGCCTACGCTTATTTTTTTGTATAGTTGGGGTTTAAAATTTGTGTTATTTTGGTGGTAGCCCGTGAGAGATTCGAACTCTCGTCGTCGGGTCCAAAGCCCGAAATGCTTGACCACTACACCAACGGGCTGCGTTGTTTTGATTATGTACGGCGTTATTTATTGTTAGAGGTTAAAGGGCAACATTTCTCCTAATAAGTATATTGAAATTTGTCGGGGGTTTGGCTTGTTTGGCAGAGGTTGGGTTGGTTGTAGCATAAGAAATAGAGCGGTGCAGTGAGACTGTTTGTTTTTTTGTTTGGCGCTTTTACATTTTTCTACATTTTTTAGGTGGCGCGTTATGCTGATTTCGAAGTGAACGTGTGCAACAGGTTTAATAAACCACAAAGCTTAAATATATAAACAGTTCATCAGCTTAGTTTGCGCGGGCCGAATGTACTGTTTCTAGCCAAATTGGCCTTATGGTGACGGTTCTACGCATATCCAAGTGAGGTAGAAGAAGTGAGCATAAAAAAAGAAGCACCGAAAACAACCCAACGACAGGCAGAAAAATGCCCCGA
>JAIRQQ010000057.1 GCA_031256395.1 Nitrososphaerota archaeon | reverse complement strand
CTGGGTATAGAAAATTCAACCGGTACCTTTTGTGCATTTATTGATAATGATGCCTATCCCCGATCGGACTGGTTAACAAACGCCTTGAAAATACTTGCTGATCCCTCCGTTGGTGGTGTTGGGGGACCTGGACTAACACCACCGGAAGATAATTCCCATCAAAAAGCCGGCGGTTATGTCCTTTCTTCTTTTATGGCTGGTAGTATATCAAACCGATATAAATCAAAGACTAACATCGAATCCGATGATATTCATTCCTGCAACTTTATCGCTCACAGATCAACTCTAGTCTTAGCCGGCGGCTGGAATGAAAAATACTGGCCCGGCGAAGATACTCTTATGTGTCTAGCCATAAAGAAAACCGGTAAAAAACTCATAGAGTCCTCCGATGTAGTTGTCTATCATCATAGACGCTCCCTTCTCAAACCGCATCTTAGACAAGTTTCACGGTTTGGGGAACATCGCGGTTTCTTTGTAAAAAAATTCCCCGAAAATTCCCTCAAGCTCACCTACTTTGCTCCTTCCGTGTTAGTCACTTTCTTTTTTGTCGGTCTGCTGTTTTCTTTGTTTAGCCCCTTTTTCTTTAATGTTTTTTTGTTTGGATTAACTGCCTATCTTGCTGCAAGTTTTGTTGCCGCGGTATTGCAAGTTAGATGCTCAAAATTGTTACCTGCTGTATGGTTAGGCATAATCGTGACTCACATAGTGTATGGCTTATTTTTTCTCTCAGGACTTCTAAAGCGTGACTTAAAACGATGAAAATCAGCATATCATACCCTCCGCTCTATTCTGAAAATGGAATTCCCCTACTATCCCAGAATAGACAATTTCAATATTTCAAATCACCCACCTACATCTACCCCGTTGTCCCCGCATATGCTGCAACAATGTTGACAAATGCCAATCATGAGGTTGTTTGGGATGACGGTATAGCCGAGGAGAAAACATATCATCAATGGCTCACTGAATTAGAGCAAGTTGCTCCTGATATAGTCGTTATTGAGACAAAAACTCCTGTAGTGAAAAGACACTGGGCAATTATAACTGACCTAAAACACAGCCTTCCCGATTCAAAAGTAGTTTTGGTTGGTGACCATGTTACCGCCCTGCCCCTAGAGTCCATGGAGCAAAGCAAAATCGATTTTGTTCTAACCGGGGGCGACTATGATTTTCTATTACTAAATTTGGTTAATTTTCTTAGCGGAAAAACAAGCGAACTTGAATCTGGCATATGGTTCCGTGAGCATAATGCCATTAAAAGCACTGGGAAATTCAAATTAGATCACAATTTAGACGAACTACCCCTCATTAACCGAGAGTTAACAAAATGGCAACTCTACAGCAAACGAAACGGCAATTTCAAAGAAATTCCTGGCGCCTACACCATGGCGGGACGCGATTGCTGGTGGCGAAAAGACGGCGGTTGCACCTTTTGCTCATGGCCCACCCTTTATCCAACCTTTCGTGTAATGAAACCTGAGCGGATAGCTGATGAAATAGGTTCACTCATAGAGCGCTATGGCGTCAAAACAGTGTTTGACGATACAGGCTGCTTTCCCGCCGGATCATGGCTCAAACAATTCGCTAACATACTGATCGAACGTGGCTACAACAAAAAAATCCAATTTAGTTGCAATATGCGCTTTGGCGCTTTAGTACAAGAAGATTATCAATTGATGAAAAAAGCGGGCTTTAGAATGCTGCTGTTTGGTGTAGAATCAGGAAGCCAAGCTACCCTTGACCGCTTAAACAAAGGAACCACAATTGAGGGCATACTAAATGAATGCAAAATTCCCCAAAAAGAAGGACTTGAACCTCACATAACTATCATGGTGGGCTACCCTTGGGAAACACGCCAAGACGCCCAAACCACTCTTAATGCCGCAAAAACAATGATGCAAAAAGGCTGGGCAATCACATTACAGTCTACCGTAGTTATTCCCTATCCAGGAAGCAAACTATATGCCGAAGCACTAAAAAACAACTGGTTCCGATTTGACCCCAAAGATTATACCCGCTTTGATATGAAAGAACCCGTAATGACAACCCCTGATATGACCCCTGAGGAAGTAATGCAGCTCTGCGATGAAATATACAAAGTATTTCTCACACCCCAGTACATGTTAAAACAACTGGCTAGAATACGCTCAGCAAAAGACCTCAAATACTCTGTTAAGGGGATAACAAAGGTTCTAGGTCACGTTAAGGATTTTGCAAAGGCTTGATTATACCTTGAAAGATTCTCTGCCAACAATTAGCATAGTGATCCCCACCTATAATTCCCCTAATCTCTTGGCTCTTTGTTTAGAAAATATTAGAAACCAAGCTTATCCTCAAGATAAAATAGAGATAATAATAATTGACGGCAGTTCTAAAGATAAAACCTTAGAGATCGCTAAACAATATTCAGTTAACAAATTTTGTCATAATCCTTTGGTTGTTGAGGAATTCGGACGCGCATTAGGCATTGACTCAGCATCCCATGACCTTATTGCTTTTATTGATCAAGACAACCTTCTTGCTTCCTCAGATTGGATTAAAAAAATGGTTACACCTTTTCAAGATAGCGAAATCGTTGGATCCGAACCGCTCTTTTACTCCTATAGACGTACAGATCCATCTATTGTTAGGTATTGTGGTTTAATTGGTGGTGATGACCCTTTTCATGTGTATCTGGGTTATTATGATCGTTTTTGTTACTTCACAAATAAATGGACAGACACTCCTATAATCCAAACAGACACCCCTGATTACCTAAAAGTACGCCTTCTTTGTAGCAAAAAAATTCCAACTATGGGCGCAAACGGCTTTATCGTAAGGAAAACTAACCTGCATAAAATCAATTATCGCCCCTTTATTCACACAGACATAATCTTTGATCTAGTCAATTTAGGAAACTCGCAGTTCGCCAAAGTTAAGGTTGGTATTATTCACCTGCATGCAAACAGTATTTTGGAATTTATGCGCAAGAAAATACGCCGGGCCCAAAGATATAAACCCAAACTCAGAAAGTACAACGATATCTCTTTCAAAGATCCAAAACTATCCCTATTTGTTTTACGCACTCTACTGCTTCTAACGGCTATAGATGTTGCAAAAGGGTACCGCCGAAAACCTGACCTTGCCTGGCTTCTCCACCCCCTCATATGTTTGCTTGCACTATCTACGTACGCAACTAAAGCGATAATAACAATGATTCATCTGTGAAAACGGAGCCATTTTATCTTTCACAGCTCAAAAGTGTTTGATACTTTCTTAGCAAGGGCTGGGTTGTCTCTAATTTGGGTAAAGCTAAATGCTAGTTTCAATCTTATGTTAGTGTCTGTCTGTGTACAGACGGCTGAGTTTTGATTAGTTTGACTGCATCTGAAAAGTTGACCATTACTATATTGGCAAATTCTATTGCTGGACCTATGAGTGGCGGCGATAGAATATGGATTGAATGTGCTAAGCGTTGGGTAAAAAAGCCCAATGTATCCATAAATGTTTTTACTACTGCGGAAGGCCTCAAACGCGGCCAGCAATATGGGTTAACGGGTGTTAATTATAAACTCTGGAGCAAACCTGCACGTTTTTTGGGTCATAGTGTGTATCTTCTTTATTTTTGGCGAACCCTTAGAGGTTGTATTAACGCTTTGGTGCCTCTACATAGTAGTAGTGAGCGTAATGTTATTTTTTCTTCCTCAGATTTTTTGCCGGATTCCATACCTGCTTGGGTTTCAAAAATAAAGAACAAAAATGTTGAGTGGCTTGCCGCATTTTATCTTTTTGCTCCCAGTTTATCGGATAAAACTTCGCCTTATCGAGGCAAATTATTTGCAAGAGGCTTATTCTACTATATTTCCCAATTACCCGCACTATATCTAATTCGACGCGATGCAGATCTGGTCTGGGTGACAAGTGAGATTGATCGTTGGCGCTTTATTGATGGAGTGCGATTTACACCCGATAAAGTGACCGGTGTTCGAGGCGGTGTAGATGTTAAAACCCCTGCTTCACTACCTGAACCATCAAAAAAAGAGTATGACGCGGTATTTATCGGGCGGTTCCACACCCAAAAAGGCGTACTAGAACTGATTGATATCTGGCGAAATGTTTGCAATAAAAAACCCAATGCAAAACTGGCAATGATTGGTATCGGCGAATTGGAGGGTCAAGTCAGAGAAAAAATAGTTGCTTATGGCTTGCAAAACAATGTTTCTTTGCTGGGTTTTAAAGACGGTCTTGAGAAACTAGAGATATTTAAGAAAAGTAAACTAGTTGTACATCCTGCCGTTTATGACAGCGGCGGAATGGCGGCCTGCGAAGCAATGGCTTGCAGGTTACCCGGTGTTAGTTTTGATCTTCCCGCCTTAGTGACTTATTACCCTAAAGGTATGCTCAAGACACCTTGTTATGATTTTGTTGGCTTTGCAGAAAATATTGTTCAACTACTTGATGATGCTGAACTGTATGAAAAAGTTGCCAATGATGCTCTTGACTGGGCAAAGGAATGGGACTGGGACAAACGTGCCGACGTTTTATTCAATTATTTAGTGGATAGGTGTGACTCCTAATGTTTATTATTACTAGATTTGAAGTTGCCCGTGATACTTTAATTTCCAAGTTTGTAAAGGGTTTAGATGATAAATTGGTTCTTGAACTTGGATGCAGTACTGGCGGTCGGACAAAGTTACTCTTTAAGGGTCGTCAACTTGTGGGGATCGATATAGCTGACAAGCTTTCGGTGGAGCAAAAAAAGCACTTTAGTTTTTTGTTGGCTGATGCAACGGCTTTGCCTTTTCGAGACGAATCATTTGATGCCGTGTTATCCTTTGATGTGATCGAGCATGTTAAGGCTGATCAGCTTTTTGTACAGGAAGCCTTTCGCGTTTGTAAGAACGGGGGTCCTATAATGCTTGGAACCCCTAATCGGCTAAGATTATCTAATCGACTGTTACGCCTTATCGGTAAGCCTGTTTGTTATCCCTACTACCTAGGTATTGATGTTATTCATTTGCGAGAGTACTCACATGAACAGTTGATGTCTCTTTGTAGTGATGTTGGTTTAATCGGAACTTGTCTTGATATCTGGGTTGGGCTTGTGGGCAGATTGGATAAAGGGTTTGCTGTTTTTCCCTCGGTCTTTGCGTCTTTGGCTCAATATCTCCTCTTTATTGGTTATAAACCACATAGAAACTCTCGGAGGTAGTGATATTTATGCAAACAACTGCCTGCCTGCTCTGTGGATCGTTTGAATATATTGCTTTGGATCAGGTTATTGATTATCGGTTGCATACAACCAAGCAAATTTTTAATCTTGTTCGCTGTCTTAGGTGCGGTGCAGTGTATCTCAATCCCCTGCCAAACACCCAAGATTTTCAAAGTTTCTATCCCGAGACTTTCTATGCCTCTGTTGATGCCTATTCGCCTGTAGCGCTTTTCTTAGATCAATTAAAATTTCGAATGGTTAATAATCTAAAAAATAAGGGGCAAATACTAGATGTTGGTTGTGGCGGTGGTAGCTTGCTTTCTCTTTTTAAAGCTGGCGGCTGGATGACTTATGGTATAGATACCTCCGAGAAGGCTTGTAAGCTGGCAACAAAGCGTTTAGGGGGAAACGTGTACAATAGCACCTTGAATGATTGTGCTTTTCCTAACGATTATTTCGATGTTGTATTTCTTAATCATGTAATTGAACACATGACCTCTCCCTATCGTGAACTTGAGGAAATTTCGCGGATTTTAAAAAATAATGGTTTAATTGTTATCTGTACTCCAAACATAGGTAGTTATCAATTTGTTATAAGCAGGGATAAATGGCTACATTTAGACATTCCACGGCATGTAATCCTTTATTCGCCTTTGACTATTACTCATCTTCTCAAAAAAGCTGGTTTTCAAGTGGCCAACATTAATTTTCCTTTATTTGATTTTCCCCTGGATTTCTACTCAAGTCTTAAACGGAAACATTTGCCCAAACATAACCTATTTTGTATTGTGTTTTCTCCTTGGTTGCTTTGCTTCTCAATTGTAGCAAAACTGTTGCCTGCTTGGCGTGGCAGCATGATAATTACCGCCATTAAAAAAGAAAATTTGTCTCCGTAGTTAAAATTAGGGTCGTTGATATTTATTCGAAAATCTTTTGTTTCTGTGCTAATTATTCTGTTGGCGGCTCTTGTTTCTCTAGTTTGGTTTAGAGATGGTTGTCTATTTGCTGGAACTGATCTGGTTTTTCCATCTGATCGGTTAAATATTTTTCTTGAAACTTTTACGATTTGGGATTCGCGATCTTTGGGATTTGTAAATCCGAGAATGTTGGCATGGTCTTTTCCCAATGGAGCTTTTTTGGGTATTTCTGAGGTTATTGGGCTCTCTTTGGAGTATGCTGAGCGTTTATGGTTTTATCTATTGTTTGCTTTTTCTGGGTTGTCAATGTATGTCTTGTCAAGTGTAGTAGCTAAAAATAAAGTCAAACATTATCATGCTGTTGGGGTAATCGCGTCGCTTTTTTACATGTTTAATCCTTTTCTTGCCTTAGGGGTTTCTCATTGGCCTTATTTGTGGTTAACTTATGCTTCTTTGCCCTTGATGCTGGGCCTATTTATCAAAGGCCTCAATGAACAGCATGGCTTAAAATATGTTTTAATTATCAACCTTGTTTGGTTGTTTTTATCCGCCAGTCAATTCGTAAACCCTAAATATGCTATCATCGTCTGGGTTCCGTTATTATTTTACCTTGCATTTCATCTAATAGCTAACCGCGAAAAAACGGTTTTTCTTTATTCTTGTAAATTTTTTTTGATGCTATTGACTGTGTGGGTGCTAATTAACTTCTATTGGCTCTTGCCAAATATGCCCTATATTTTTCAATCAGTTTCAGTCACGGGTGATCTTTACTTAGCAATTGGTCGAACTAGATTTGCTGATTTTGCCCTAAATAGCGCCTCCTTACCTGCGGCTATGCGATTAGTGGGTTCTTGGTTTTTAGATTCAGGATTTCGCGGGTATCCCTATGTCTACTGGGCCCAACTATACAATTCCACACTTTTCATACTCATCGGCTATCTTATTCCAGCAATTGCCTTTTTCCCCATAATTTTCAAAAAAAGCAAAAATATTCTCTTTTTTAGCCTATTTTTACTGGGTGCCCTTGTGCTTATGACGGGTAGTCAACCCCCTTTTGGTCCCCTTAATTCCTTTTTAGCAAATATTCCCTTTATGCTTGAGGTTTTCAATCTACCCAACATCCTTTTTGGAATATATTCCGTTATGGCCTATGCCGTTCTTTTTGGTCTAGGCACCATAATGCTTACTTATTATGTGAGTAAAAAATTACCTCGGCATCTGCCTCAAAAGTTAAAAAACGGCCTAAAATATGTATTTGTGGGCACCGTTATCTTTCTTGTAATAGGCATCTATGGATTTCCTCTATGGACGGGTGCTGTAGCCTATCCAGGAAACGATTTGTTAGCCTCAAGTAATTACCAAATACCTGAATATTACCCTGCGGCCTCAGCATGGCTCTCATCGGATACCGATGACTTTAGACTTTTTCCAATGCCCTACTCAAAAGCTGGATATGTCGCCTATACTTGGCCACCCGGCGGATACCAAGGACCCGATTTAACTGAATCCTTACTTGGAAAACCCCTTGTAGCCGAACCAATAAATAGTGACTTGGGCGTATCTATCGCCCATTCAATCGTGTCCAACTCTACCGATAACGCAGCAAAACTTTTAGCATTCATGAATGTCAAATACATCGTTTTACACAATGATGTCAACTGGAAATTGATAGATAACTACAATGACCAAATCATGTATTCATACATAACAACAACTCAAAAAAATCTGACCCATACCCTAAATTCAATGACTGGCTTTAGCTATTGTCGATCCTTTGGTCAACTTGATTTCTACCTAAACACCTACTGGACGCCAATGAAAATTTATGCCACCTCAAATGCGCTTTACTGTGAAGACTTTGAACAACTAACCGAAAGCTCAGAACACAATCAATTTATTCCCAACCAAATGGTTATTCTACCCAATGCCAACCTCAATATTGAACAAACCCCCAATCATCCAACCAACTCAACTATACCTGCTGATCCTGACTTGACTTCTAACAACCCAATCACTCCTGTTTTGCTTACTTATGAAAAACTCAATCCTACCTTATACAACATTTATGTTGACACATCCAGCACCTTCTTTTTGGTTTTTAGCGATTCCTATGATAAGGGTTGGGTTGCAACAGTAGATGGACACCAACTTTCTGACAATTATCACTTTAACGCCAACGGATTTGCCAATGGCTGGTACATCAATAAAACCGGTACCTATACCATAGTTTTAGAATTCCAGCCCCAAAAATTATTCTACACCGGTGCCGCCATATCCTTAACTACCATACTTGTATGCACCATCTACCTTGGAAGACATAAACTCAAAAAACAAATAGAAAAAATCTACCATAAAAACACTAACCTGCCTATAACCATCACCCATTAGTCCCTTTCGTAGGCGGTTTCTATGTATGTTTTCTCTATCTGGACTTAGATGTGGTTTGAGGATTTGATGTGTTGTTGTGCTTTTTATCTGCGTTATTTTGTGAACCAGGTTATTGTTTTTTGTAGTCCTTCTGGTAATTCAATTTTGGGTTTCCAGCCGACAATTTTTTCTAGTTTGGTAGTATCGGGGCAACGCCGTTGGGGATCATCTTTGGGTAGGGGATGAAATGTAATGGTGGATTCACTTTGGGTTATGTCTTTAATTTTTTGTGCTAACTCGTGTATGGTGATTTCTTGGGTGTTGCCCACATTTACTACCTCTCCTTTGGCCTTGGGGTTTGTCGCTAGCAAAAGAAGGCCTGTTATGGTGTCTGAGATATAGCAGAAGGATCGTGTTTGTTTTCCATCGCCATAGACGGTTATGTCTTGTTTTGCTAATGCTTGGGTGATGAACCGTGATAAGGCTCGGCCATATAATCCGTCTTCACGCAAACGCGGCCCATAGGAGTTAAAAATTCTTGGAATTCTAACATCTAAATTATACTGTTTGCTATATGCTACAAGTAGTGCCTCTGCAAATCGTTTTCCCTCATCATAACATGACCTGGGACCAATTGGGTTAACATTTCCCCAATAGGTTTCAGGTGTGGGAATTACTTTTGTATCCCCATAGGTCTCTGAGGTCGAAGAAAAAAGCAAAACAGCATCATTTTTTCGAGCCAGCTCCGCCATGACATAGGTCCCTGTAGCACTGGTTTGCAGAGTTTCGATTGGATGAGTTTGGTACTCGTCAGGTGATGCATGACCTGCCATATGAATAATAAAATCAAATTTTTCCTCACTTTTAAAAGTGCAGACATCGGTTTGAACAAATTTGATTGGAGCTTGTTTTTTGGTGAGGTGGTCTATGTTTTTTATTCTGCCGGTTGATAAATCATCCACAACAGTTATCTGAGCACCAAAATCGATGACAAGGTCACATATCCAGCTGCCTATAAACCCTGCACCGCCGGTAACAAGAACTTTTTTGCCTAAAAAAATCTCACCGTTTAGCGTTTTCTTTATGTTTTCTATGTCTTGACGTATAATATCATCTATCATATGGTTTAGTTCCTGCAGAATTGATTATACGATAACTCTAGGGCCTCCCAGTATCTCTCTGGACTGCCAATATCTAAATGCCTATAGTTCCCATCTAATTTTACAGCATATACTCTTCTATCCCACTCGATCAGCTTTTGGATGGCATCAGTTAGTTGTATTTCACCATTTTTTCCCGGAGTGGTGGCTCTTAGGGCTTTGAAAATGACTGGATGGAAAATATACATAGCCATTATTGCCAGATTTGTTTTTGGCTTCTCGGGTTTTTCAACAACCTTTTTTACTTGTATGATTCCCGGCTCTATTTCATTACCCTCCACAATGCCATATTGTTTGGGGTTCTTGATTTCTATGACCAGAAAGGTTGCATCGGCATTAAACCGCTCAAAGCTATCAAGCAGTTTTTTTACATAGTCCATGTTTTTTGATATAATACAGCTATCCCCTGCATGAACCAGGCAGCTTTCCTTTTGGATAAATGGTTGAGCCATCAAGACTGCGTTTCCAAAGCCTTTGGGTTCTGGCTGGTTAACCCACATAATAGTTGAGCTATCCAGCATGGCATAAAAACTCTCCAGATTTGAGGCTTGGCCGTTTTTGCCCGCTTCTTCAAGGGTTTGGATGCACTCATTGTCAGGGGTAAAGTGGTCTTCTATGCTGCGTTTGCCTCTTCCGACTACAAAACAGAACTCTCTAAGACCTGCCTCTTGTAGTTGTTCAAAGACTAACTGGACTACTGGCTTGACAATCAAATCACCCTGGGGAGTGTTGGAGAAAATGGGTAGCATCTCTTTTGGTTGTTCTTTGGTGGCTGGAAACAGTCTAGTTCCTAGACCTGCTGCTGGAATAATTACCTTAGAAACCATACACTTCCCCTTTTCTCTTTGTTGTGTTAACTATATATATTTAGCTCGATTACGTATCATTTGTTGCTAACTAGTTTTGGGTTTGTGTATGCAACCAAAAATTTCTGTTATCGGTGTTGGATATGTTGGTTTATGCACTGCGTTGGGTCTGGCAAGCAGAGGCTATAGTGTTATTGCCACCGATATAGACGCAGAAAAAATTAATAAAATAAATCAGGGTTTTCCTCCCTTTTTTGAGCCTGGTCTTGAAGAAAAGCTCTCTAGATGCATCCAAAAAGGCACCCTGACCGGATTAGTTAACCAAACGGATAGAGCGATACTGTCAACAGATTTTACCTATGTGGCTGTGGGAACCCCAAGCAAACCCGATGGTAGTATAGATCTCACATACATAAAATCTGCCGTTGCCGCCATCGGCAAAGCGCTCAAACAAAAAAGCAGCTACCACCTAATAATAATAAAAAGCACAGTTGTGCCTGGAACAACCCAAAATGTCCTATTACCCCTGCTCGAGTTGGAATCAGCCAAGAAATGCTCGGTGGATTTTGGGTTATGTGTAAACCCCGAGTTTTTGCGCCAAGGTTCTGCGTTCCACGATACGTTGCATGTCGATCGCATAATTATTGGCTCACCTGACCAACAAACCAGTCGCCGTCTTGAAGTGCTCTACCAAGACATCTATAGTCCCCAAGTGCCTCCTATACTTCAAACTAGCCTCGCAACGGCTGAACTTATCAAATATGCCAGTAATGCCATGTTGGCAACCAAAATAAGCTTCATAAACACCATCGCTAACATCTGTGAAAAAATCCCCGGTGCCGACGTCACAGTTGTAGCGCAGGCCATGGGCTTAGACAAGCGCATTGGATCCCAATTTTTAGATGCCGGCTTAGGATATGGCGGTTCATGCTTTCCCAAAGACCTAAAAGCATTACTTGCTTGCTCCAAAGCACTCGGTTATACACCTGAGCTTTTGGATGCAACTGAAAAAGTTAACCAAAAACAACCCCTTAGAGCCATAGAGCTTTGCAGACAACAACTCGGCACCCTTAGCGGTAAACAAATCGCTATTTTAGGTTTGGCATTTAAACCCCACACCGATGATCTACGCGAGGCCCAAGCTATTCCCCTTATTAATCAGCTACTAGCGGAGGGTGCATGTGTTGCTGCTTATGATCCAGTTGCATTACCGCTGGCTAAGAACATTTTCAAAGATTCTATTTATTATGCCTCTTCTGCTGTCGACTGTTTGAGAAATGCTGATTGCTGTATTCTTGTGACTGAGTGGCCTGAATTTAAAACGTTAACTCCTGACTTTTTTAAAACTAATATGAAACAACCCCTACTAATAGATGGCAGACGCATCTATAATCCTCAAAAATTCAGCAAAACCCTACAATTCTCCGCCATCGGATTAGGCCAATAACCTGATGCTCCGTCTGCCTACAAGCCTCCGGTTCCACATAACTAATAGTCTCATCCGGCCGTTGATGGTTGGTCGCTGTGTTGGTTGTTGTCTTATGGTCGGTTGTTGTGGTCCTCTTTGTGTGTTCCCTGATTTGGTTTTTTGAAAACCAAAAGCGATAAACATTACCTTAACACCAACATTAAACTTAACTTAAAACTAACCTGTGGATGAGCGATGAGTAAGGCTGCTGATATGGCAAAGGTTTCGGCTAAAGGAGGTTTCCATATGCTTTGGGGCCTTGTTATATCTACGGTTATCTCCTCAGTTGGTACTATTATTATCGGCCGGTTGTTGGGTGCAGATAATTGGGGTCTCTACACCATCGCTATTGCTGCACCTACCATGATTGCAACCTTTAGAGACTGGGGTGTAAACACTGCAATGATTCGATATACTGCCCAGTACAATAGTGAAAACCAAGTTTCTAAGATACGAAGCGTCTTTGTTGCGGGCCTTATCTTTGAGCTTGTTTTAGGCTTGGTACTCTCGATTGCATCTATTACCCTCTCGGGCTTTCTAGCAGATGCCTATCAGCGCCCAGAAATAGTCCACTTAATCCAAATAGCTTCTTTATTTGTGCTAAGCGGCGCAATGATGACTGCCGCAGGCGCGGCTTTTACTGGCATGGAACGCTTACACCTCAACAGCATCATGTTAATTGTTCAATCCATAGTTAAGACCGGTCTGATATTGACTCTTGTAATTTTGGGTTTTGGTACTTTGGGTGCCATAACTGGCTTTTCTATCGCGGTTCTAGTTGCCGGTATAACTGGCGTTTTACTTATGTATATAATGTATACCTCCCTGCCAAAGCCTGAGGGTGGCAAATTAGCCATAGGTGCAACAATCAAAACTCTGCTTAAATATGGTTTGCCTCTTTCCATAGGTGCCATCATGGTTAGTTTACTTGGTCTTTTCTACTCTCTTATTATGCCCATTTTTGTTATTGACAATAGCATTATTGGTAATTATTCTCTTGCACAAACTTTTGTTGTCTTAATTACCTTCTTTGCTTCACCTGTGACAACTATGCTTTTTCCAGCCTTCTCAAAGCTCGATTACCGGACCCATTCCGCTGATCTGAAAAATGTTTTCCAATATTCTGTAAAGTATGCTGCCCTAATAGTTGTGCCTGTTACTTTTTTGGTCATGTCTCTTGCTGAACCTGCGATCCATACCCTATTTCCTGAGGGCTTCGCACAAGCACCTCTTTTCCTAATGTTATTATCGATAAGTTATCTGCTTACGGCCTTTGGTAATTTGAGTGCAGGTAATCTCATAAATAGTCAAGGAGACACAAAATACACCCTTAAACTGTCCATTCTTCAAACAATTATCGGTTTTCCATTAGGCTTTGTGCTGATTTCCCAATTTGGTATTATCGGGTTAATTATTAGCTCCCTTACTGTGGTTCTCCCAGGGTTGGTTTTGAGTTTAAACTTTATAAAGAAACGCTACGGGGTCTCGGTAGATTGGGGGGCATCTGTAAAAATTCTGGGATCATCTGCACTTACCGGGGTTTTGACTTATCTCTTGGTCACTTGGTTGCCCTTTATCAGTCCAATTCGATTGGTGATAGGTGTTGTGGCGTTTGTGTCTATTTTCATACTGGTTGCAGTTTTCACTCGGACCATAACTCGCGCCGACTTGGAAAATATTAGGACAATCGTGGGTGGTCTGGGTCCATTACGTAAGCCCATAAATGTGATACTTGGCATACTAGAAAAGCTAATGCCAAAAGCTCGTTGATGAACCGTAAGGCCAAGCGCAATAATCAGCCCAAGATAGAGCATAAAATATTCCCAGCCAGCACAAGCTAAGCCGTATTGCTATTTGTTTGTTTGAGACATAAGTCGGGTTCGGAGTTGGATCAGATTGATCTATCGCTTGCTTGTTGGTTCGCTAATTAGCTTACTTTTGCAGTTTATTTTATTAAGTAAGTTATAATACTTGGTTTTCCTCTTAACATTTAAGGTTGATATGAAAGCTCTTGTGCTCAGCGGCGGCAAAGGCACGCGGCTTCGCCCCCTGACTTTTACTTGTGCTAAACAGCTAATTCCTGTAGCAAACAAACCCATTTTGGGCTATGTTCTTGATCAGGTTGCTGCAACCTCTATTACCCAAGTGGGTATTATTACAGCGCCTGAAACAGGTCACTTTGTTGAGGCCTATGTTGCCGATGGTTCAAGCTGGAACATTGAGGTGCAATACATTCCTCAACAGCCCCTAGGTTTGGCCCATGCGGTAAAAACTGCTAAACCGTTTTTGGGGACTGACCCGTTTGTTATGTGCTTAGGCGATAACATAACTGGACAGGGTTTAGCTGGATTTATTGAAAAATTTATTGCTGAGGGATTGGATGCGTTAATTATCCTAAAAGAAGTAGAGACCCCCTCTAGTTTTGGTATTGCACAACTCGATAAGGAGGGTAATATTGTTCAGTTGGTAGAGAAACCCAAAACGCCCATGGGCAATCTGGCCATCATTGGTACCTATTTGTTTTCCAGTAGGATCCATGAGGCTATTGAGCGCATTGTACCCTCGTGGCGTGGCGAGCTTGAAATTACCGATGCCATCCAAGAAATGATACACATGGGCTTTGCGGTCAAAGCAGAGCTCCTTAATTCCTGGTGGCTAGATACAGGCAAAAAAGACGATATCTTGTCTGCCAATGCCATAATTCTAGATGAGTGCGTCCAGTATGATGTCAAGGGCCGAGTTGTTAACAGCACCCTAGTTGGTCGTGTACACGTTGAGGCTGACACTGAGATCATAAATAGTGTTGTTCGGGGGCCCTGTGTAATTGGCAAAAACGTTTTGGTTGAGGGCTCCTTTATTGGGCCCTACACAAGCATTGGGGACAACACAAAGATTTGCAATTCCAATCTGGAGTACTGTGTGGTACAAGACGGTGTTACCGTACAAGATGTGGAACGGCTCGAAGACAGTTTAATTGGAAAAAATGCAAAAGTAACCCGAAACACACGCAACCGAACCCTAAAATTACATGTAGGTGACTACTCTGAGCTTGAAGTATAGCAGACTAATGGGAAGTGTTATAAGCACTCCAAGACGCTATGCTAAGCGTAGTAGGTGAGACGATGTTAGAGGGGATACACATTAAGCCTATAAAGCGCCTAGTCGATGAGCGCGGATTTTTTTGTGAGGTTATGCGCCGTGACTGGAACAGCCTCTTTGAAGAGACAGATGCTGATGTGATTGCGCAGATCAATCATTCCTTTAGCTACCCCAACGTTATTCGAGCCTGGCATCGTCACCTCCGAGGCCAAGTAGACTACTTTTTGGTTTTAGGAGGTTCCATTAAACTCTGCGCATATGATCAACAAACCCAAGAACTCACCGAAATCATCTCTAGTAGCACCGAGTTACAAGTGGTTAGAGTACCTGGACATTATTGGCATGGATTTAAAGCCCTTGGCACAGAACCAACAATTCTTGTATACTACACCACAAAACTCTACGATAATGCTGACCCCGACGAAGAACGACGGGCTTGGAATGATCCAACACTCATTCCCCAAAGCATAAACAGCAACAAAACTGATCCACGTGTTGGTAAAAGCTGGGACTGGAACAATGTCCCCCATAGGTGATTATGATGAAAGTTTTAGTGACTGGTGGTTTAGGTTTTATCGGAAGCAGCTTCTGTCGCTACATGTTAACAACGTACCCCGACTATGAATTGATAAATGTAGACAAACTCGGCATAGGCGCAAACCCGGCCAATCTGCAGACGATAGAGAACAATAAACACTACACCTTTATCAAAGGCGACATCTGCAACCCCCAACTCATCAACCGTCTAGTCCACCAAGTGGACGCCGTGGTAAACATTGCCGCCGAAACACATGTTGATAGAAGCATAACCGACCCCAACGTATTTTTGCAAAACAACACCGTGGGAACCTTTACCATACTTGAAGCCATCAAACGACACAATCCCAAAGCCCGCTTTGTACAGGTATCAACCGATGAGGTATACGGCGAAGCCATAGAGAGCTCCTTTACAGAAAACACCCCACCCAAACCATCCAACCCCTACGCCGCCTCCAAAGCCGCAGCAGATATGTTTGTGCTAGCTTATTGCAAAACTTATGGCTTAAAAGCATCCATTACCCGATGCACTAACAATTTTGGCCCCTACCAGCTTCCCGAAAAACTCATCCCCAAAATCATCATACGTGCACTACGCGATCTCCAGCTCCCCATCTATGGCAAAGGCACAAACATACGCGATTGGATACATGTTACTGATCACTGCAAAGCCGTTAGTATGGTGCTTGAGAAAGGCAAACCCGGCGAAATCTACAACATATCAGCTAGTAACGAACTCACCAACCTTGAAATAGTAAAAAAGATTCTTACCTATATCAAAAAACCCGAGAGTCTGCTAACCTTTGTAGAAGACCGACCCGGACACGATGTTCGCTACAGCCTAGATTCCAAAAAAATCCGTGACGAACTAGGCTGGAAACCTACCGAGATCTTTGAAGACGCTCTAAACTCAACCGTGGAGTGGTACATTAAAAATGAACCCTGGTGGACACCATTTGCTACCGATACCATTCTACACCCCACACCTTGGAAACGGAGAAATATAAATTGAAACTCTTAATCACCGGCGCAAACGGCCTCTTTGGCTCCAAACTAGCACAGATGGCCCTTCAACGAGGCATCGAGGTCTACTCCTCAGATCTGGAAGCAAAATCACCCTACGGCACCCCCATTAAACTAGATGTCTCCGATAAAACCCAAGTGGATGCCGTATTTGCGCGCATAAAACCCGACGTAGTGGTTCACGCAGCCGCACTAACAGATGTGGACAAATGTGAACTAAACAAAGGCTTCGCTTGGAAAGTTAACGTAGATGGCACCATGCACATACGCGAAGCATCTGAACGTGAGGAAGCATTCTTAGTGTATCTATCCACCGATTATGTGTTTAGCGGCGAGAAAGGTTGCTATGTAGAATCCGATGCAGCCGATCCGCAAAACTACTATGGCCTAACCAAACTCATCGCTGAAGAAATTGTCCAAACCCTCCCCGAATTTTTCATCGTCCGACCCAGCGTAATCTATGGCGCTACTCCAGCCGCAGGCAAAACCAATTTCGCCCTCTGGCTCATTGAAACCCTGCGCAAAGGCGAACGCGTCCAAATCGTCAAAGACCAATGGAACACACCTACCCTAAACACCAATCTCGCCGAGATGGTTCTAGAAGCCGCTGAACGCCGTTTAGTTGGACTCTACCATCTATGCGGCGCCACAAAAGTCACCCGCCTAGACTTTGCTAAAGCAATTGCTAACACTTTTGGACTAGATAAGGGACTAATCGACAAGATTGCATCTTCCCAGCTTTCCTGGCTTGCTAAACGCCCCATAGACTCCTCGCTTGACACCTCCCTAGCCCAACGCGTTCTCAAATCCAAACCCCTACCCCTAGAGGCCGCTCTTGCCCAACTGAAAACCGAATTAACCCAAACCTAACTTGGCTAGCGTAACTGTTATGTAGCAATGTGCTTTTTGCATGTTAGATGATGAGTCAATCAAATATCAAGCAGATTGCACGGCAGCGGATCGACATATTATTTGGACAAGCCAAAAAGACAGCACCCTCAAATCCCACATTAGCGGCTGTCTATGTAGAGTCTGCCCGACGAATTGCAATGGCCGCTCGAATCCGCTTACCGCTAGAGTTTCGGCGTGAAACCTGCCGAGAATGCAATGCCCTGTTTAGATATGGAATTAACTGCCGAGTTAGAGTAAAACAAAAAAGAGAGCCTCACGTGGTAGTAACATGTTTAAACTGCGGGCATTACACTCGCTATATGTTAAGAAAAAAGGTGCGCAAAGCAATTGATCAAGATAACGACAAAAATGAAGCGCCATGTTAGGCACGTTCTAAAAGATGAAAACCCAACAATTTGGGTAGGCAAAGATGGTTTATCGGAGCAATCGATAAGCGAAATCGAGAAACAACTACAGAGAAACAAGATGGTTAAGGTGCGAATTTTACCCGCAGCACTCAAAGAACTAACTACCGCTGAAGAAATCGCCAAAAAAGCGGCAAAAGAAACCGAGGCGGCATTGGTAGAAGTCAGAGGCCATGTGTTTATCCTGTTTAGAAAACGCAGAGCCGCTGAACCCGAAGCGCCTGCACCCTAATTTTATTTTAACCTATAAATATCCCAAGTTTCTTCTTTTAGTGTAATTGTTTTAGTTAATAGTTAGTTAGGTGACTTGTTTTGGGTCTTGGTGAATCTATAAAACGTGATCATGATGTCTATCGACGGTTTTTTACTAAAATGTCAAAAACAACCCCAAACGATGGGTCAATGCGAGAAGAGGCTCTCAAAGAGGTTATGCAAAACATCTATACACATCATCAAGCTGAAGAGATGATAATTTTTCCTCAGATGATGAAGATACCAGAGTTACGTGGGTTGGCGTTTGAGCTTGAAGTGGAGCATACCGACATGAAACGACTATTTGAAACCCTAAAAACAGAACGCGCCGACACAGAAATCTGGAAATACAAACTCGTTCCAATATACGATATTATGCATGCCCATTGGTTAAAAGAAGAGGAAGATTTAACACCTTTTGGACTAGACTATTTTTCTGAAACCGACTGGACACAACTATGCAAACGCTTTGACGAGATAGTGCTTAAAAAACTAAGCTTATCTCATTGAACGTTTGATTGGTGAAACCAAATATTCATTTGAGATTTTCCTCCACAATCAATCGTATTGTGTGACATCGTGCGCCCTGTGTTGTCTTACAAGGTGTTGTCTTATCCTACTCTGTATATGGTCTTATCTGGGCGTATGAGGCTTTTGTGGTGTTGTTTAAGGGTGGGCTGAGTCAGGGTGAGATGTTGGGTAGATTTCGGTTTGTGGATTATATAGGGTTTGCTTTGTGTTATGGTGGGTTTCGGAGGTTTAGTGTTGGGCGTAGTCTTAGGCGGTGTTTGGCTGAGAATTTCGAAGACTATATTCGCGGTTTAGAGGTTGCGTGGACTAAAACAATTGTTTTATGTTCTGCTGTATAACTATGCAGTGCTTTTTGTAGCGACAGCACTCTGTAAATCTATCAATTATACCTAAGCATCCGCATTTGAAAAGGCCAAATATCCATTAAACGTCACAAATTGATAGATACCAGCGCTTCTGAACGAAAATTAACCAAAAAATACGATAAATAGAAACTAACAAACAATTGCATCACCAACAGTATGCTGGTTATAGACTTATGGAAAAAAATAAAGGGGAAACGGCTTGCGCCGTCTACATATTTTTTGTCGATGTTCGCATTGAGATGTTTATACTATGCTGCTATAGTCTTTAGAGACCGCCTTGACCGCCGAGTTCATGGTATATGGCAAGCAGTTCTTCGCTTAAGTCCCACCAACCATAATCCCAAACACAGCGTGAGCAACGAAGACCATCGCCCATTGCGTTGAGTTCATAGGCATGACCAAGTGCCTGTTTGTCGGCATTATCACTGCCAATACCCATGAGCTGTTCGTCAACACCATAAGTGAATGACAAATAGCCGCCCTGTGTACAAGTAGGCTCAACGTAGGTCCATTTTGCCAGAGGCGTATCAATTGCTGCTTTTTTACCGAGGGGGTAGAAAATGAATCCGTCTTCAAATACTTCACCAATTTCACCCATACCGGTGTATGAGTCAGGAGAGCCTACAATCCACTGAACATAGCGTTTGTCAACGAGTTCATTGTTAACTACTGCATCACCAGCCCATATGACCGTGCCATCAGCCTTTAACTCAAAGTAAAGACCATCAGCGCCATTCGGATAGATAGCTTTCCAGCGTAACTTATACTCAGCGATTCCGTCTATTGCATATGTCGATAGTGTTTCTCTGAATACGTATTTGCCAGGAGCAAGCGTGTCTACAGTAACTTCACCGCCTGTTTTAGTATAGTAGGTGCCAATTTTTGTTTCTGCATCGTCTACGATTTTGAACAATTCAAAACCAAATTCACCAGCTTCAACATTCAGCAATCCGCCAAACTTGGTTTTCATGAAACTAACCGGGAACTCTTCTTTTAGTTTGTTGTTGAATACGGTCTGCTCATAATAAATTGGTACAAGCTGTGGCTGACAATTAAGCAATCCGAATTCGTCAGTTCCGTGTTCTTCGCAAATCATGTAAACAATGTCCACTATTTTGCCGCGACCAGTGTAACCTTCATAATTTTCCATTACATCGATTACAACAGCTTTTTCTTCAGAACTAAGGTTTGTAGCTGCAAATGCAGAAGACTCGACATCAACAGCACCGAGTAACGCCCATATGACTGTTTGTGTGATAGCTCTGTTCTCGTTCAAATTACCGTATTTATCTTCGATATAATTGAGCGCCGAAAGGAAATCAGCATAGCTATGTTCACCTTCAATAGGTACTGCGGGGTTTCTATAAGAAATCGCCACCATATAACCAGCACAGCCGTGACCAGCATCGCCTGCAAAGTTTTTAGAACCAGCATGAGCACAATAAGACGCGTATTCGGTACCAGTCTTTGTATTAGTAACGCCAATGTAGAACAGATCACCGTCATTGTTAAGCCCTGGATAACCTAAAGTACGTCTTCCAGGCCAGTTATAGCCGTTGACAATAGTGTAGAGAGTTTCAGGGTCATAATCGAAAACGTCGATAACAGCACTACCATCTGCACGGAATTCTACGTAAACTTCCAGTGGCTCAGCCGCCTTATCGAAAACCTCAGCTGCTTTACCCGTAAGACGTTCGACAACATAAAACTTGCCTGGACCAGCATCTCTCAATAGACCTGAACTAAAGTCAAAGTCGATGATCCCATTACCAGTCACTTTACCTGTCGCAAGTGGAGTTTGCTTGAGTTCATAGTCCACAAGGTTTTTGTGAAGTTCAAATGTCATGCCCGCAAGAATCTCGCCAAGTTCTTCCTTTGTAAAACCTTTAGCCCACATTTCAAACTCTACGCCATCTACAAGTTTCGTTAGTGTACGTCCGATTTCTTGAGGTTTGTCTTCTTGGTTTGTGAATGTAACCGTATATTTACCGCCTGCTGCGACTGTAATTTCTATATCATTCTCACTTACAAGGGTGTAACCTTTAGTTGCGGAAACTTCGCGGACAATATATGTGCCTTCTTTAACTTGCTGTGTGCCATCTGATACGCCGATTTTACTTCTTGTAGCTGAAGCGCCGATGATGTTAAAGGTTGCTTCAAGACCTGTGGTATCTTCGATTTTATCGCCGTTAAAGTCAAGCCATTGTTTAACAATAGTGATATCTGCAAACTGCTTTTTGTTTGTAACAGTAACTACTTGTGCAGGGTCATCGTTGTATTTTACTGTAATGGATTTTTTGTCTTGTGTTGTTGTAAAGCCTGGAATAGCTTTTTCAGTAACGGTTACTTTTTTGCCATTTACAGCTGTGGTGTAATCGGTGATTTTGACTGTGTTTGTTCCGAGGTTCCAGCCTTCTGTGAATGAAACTAATTTGTTATCGCCAGTCACTTCATGACCATCTTCATCTAACCAAACTTTTACGATTTCAAATTTAGCATCTTTGTATTTGCCGTCGATGAAGACCATGTTGATGTTTTTCAGATCTTCTGTTTTTGCGGATACTTTGCCATTATTGCCGATTTCATTGTATTTGATCTGTTTTGATATTCCGAATGCATATACACCGTCTATCAACTGGCATTTATCGGGGGTGATCTTGTAACCCCAGTAGTTGTTTGAGTTCTTTGCTGTCAATGTGAACTCGCCGCCTTCAAAGTAATCAAATACTTCGGGATTGACTAAAAGTACGCCGTTGTCTTTTTGTTTGTCATCCCAGTAGAAGTATAGGCCTGGAAAGTCTGCGCTGTGTGCGTTGGATGAAATTTTGTCGCCTGAAGCGTTATTGCGCGGGTTATTGGGTATGTCTGAAGCAGGGCCCAAAGAAGGTAGAATTGTCTTTGCCGCTTGGTACTTGTTGTCCCATCCGGGATTACCAGGTACCGGTGTTGGGTTTGCGATTGTTATCTGCAGCACTGCTGCAAAACAACTGATAACGAGCACAAACATGAGTATGGCCGCTAGGCCTTTTTGTATTTTTTCTTTCATTTATATTCACCTGAAAGCTTGATTCTTATCAATCAAACTATCAGATGAATGGATGTTCTGAAGTCTATTTAAAATCACATTGCATGTGTGTAATATTAAAAAAATCGGTATATTTGGTTTTGAGATAGATTGCAAAATGGGTAATGTTCTTGTTTGGGTATATCTCTTTAAAAAAGACACTCGAAATAGGACATATGACCTGATAAACATGATAAAATCTACCTGCTAAACGGTATCTAAAGAAAACTTGGTGTATAGAAGATAAAAAATGAAAAAATCGGATTAAGATGGTTGTTGTTTATTGTTCTGTTGCGTTGTCTTCGGGTGGAACCAAAACTGCTGCTGCAACTGTTGTGGTCCACAAGCCGTTTTTATCACCTGCTGCGGATTGAGTGGTGTTGGCTGTTTTTATAATTAGGCCTGTGGTTTTGAAGAGTTGTTTGCGTTCGTCCCAAGCTGTCTCAGGATCAAATTGGATGCCCATGGTGGTTGCGAGCATGGTGGCTGCGAGGTCTTCTGCGTAGTCGCCTGCGGTTTCATCGGTTTGGCCGTAGCTGTGGTGTTCAGATAGGTAGCCGTATTGGTTTTTTCCTGAGGGTATGGCAACGCCTACTGATGAGGCGACTAGCCGGTGGGGTTCGTTGGTTGCGTTGCGGGCGATGACCACAAAGGTGATTTCTCCGGGGTGGATCATTTTTAGGCCTTTTTCACGTGTAACTAGTTCACATCCAGGTGGAACAATGCTAGATACGCTGACTAGATTACACATTTGTATGCCTGCGTCTCGGAGAGCTAACTCAAATGATTGGAGTTGTTCTTTGTGTTTGCCGACTCCCTTTGTAAAAAAGAAGTATTTTGGTATCATCTTATGTATCAGAAAATATGGATTGCAGAATGCATTTATTAGGCTTTTGTTTAAAGAATTAATACTATCCCAAAAAACACATACACTGAGGCAGTAAATGTCATCATCCTCCTCCTATAGTGTCTTTAGAGACGAATCCAAACTGGATATAAACTATATTCCAGCAAAGCTGCCGCACCGTGAAAAAGAGCTGCGTCTTTTGGGTGAATTTTTCAACTTTATTGTGCAGTGTCCTACCCAGATGACTCAGCGGGTTATTCTAACAGGTGATGTGGGTACGGGTAAAACTGCGCTTGCTCAGAGCTTTGGGGCTGATCTTACAAGTCAAACTAGGCGAAAAAATCTCAAATTTCACTATGTTCATATCAATTGTCGGGAATTTCGGGGGAGTCTTCAGCCGATTCTGCACAAAATCGTTACTGTGTTTCGTCCCACCTATCCTGCTAGGGGTTATGCGGCTGATGAGATTCTTACTGTTTTGATGCAGGTGCTTGATGAAGAACAAACTACCCTAATTGTTACTCTTGACGAATTTGATAGTCTTATTGAAAAAGAAGGTTCTGATGCGGTCTATAAGCTCACTCGGGTGCATGAAACCCGCCAAGGCCAGCCTCAGCGGCTCTCTTTTATCTTTATTATGCGTGATCTAACTGCTGTTGAACACCTCGATGACAGCGCAAGAAGCACTCTGCAACGAAACATTATCCGTTTGCAGCGCTATGGTAAATCTCAGCTTGTTGACATCTTGACTGACCGTGCCGCCTTGGCTTTTGTTTTGGGTGCGGTGGAGGAAGATGTGCTAGATTTGGCTGCCGAGTTGGCCCACTCAGAAACTGGAAACGCACGCTTTGGCATTGAGCTTTTGTGGCGGGCCGGAAAATATGCTGATGCCGCCGAGTTAGGCCGCATTAGCGCTGAGTGCATCCGTAGCGCAATCTCTGCTATCATCCCAACTATGCATCGAAGTGAATTAGCCGCTTTGGATTTCCATGAAAAACTCTTCTTGCTAGCAATTGCCCGCTACTTTAAAGAAAACCAAGAGGCCTACGTCCAAATCGGCGAAGCCGAAAAAGCATATCAGGTTATCTGCGAAGAATACGAAGAACCCCCTAAGAGTCACACACAAATCTGGCTCTATGTACAATATCTCTCAAAACTAGGGGTTCTGCGAGCAGAAGTTGCCAGCGTTGAAACCCGCGGCAGAGCAAACCGCATCTCTTTACCCTACCTTCCCGCCGCTGAGCTTGAACAAGAAATACAGTCCAGCCTCCAAGGAAAAAGGTGAACCCATGGAGCTCGAAGAAGTTCTCTGCTCTAAACCCCGTGTAAAAATCCTAAAACTCATCTACACCCTAGGTCAGCTAAACGTTTCAGATATAGGCCGTAGACTCAACCTAAACTATAGCGCAACAAGTGATCATATCCACATCCTAGAATCCGAGGGCATATTGGAACTTCGAACCTATGGACGCGTACGCATGTACCGCCTAAGTAGCTCAGAAAAAGCTCAAGCAATTGCAAACCTAATTGAAACATGGGAAAAACAAACCCCCTAAACAACCAACTACTATGCATCTTTATTCAAATACACTGACACCTATCTGAGATGTTCATCATATTGTATGTATTTTGTTTTTTATCTCTATATAATATTTGTATAAATTTTAAGAGTCATAGTGTATCCTCTAAATTTACCGAAAGCTGGAAAGCCAATCGTAGGTATGCACAGCGGATTTGGCGTCAGCATGCACCACATATGCCCATAGTTTAATTCCCTATCCCTCTGGCGTTAGGTTCGCTGTGCAATAAGAATAATTTTAAAAATAACTAATTCTAACAGCTAAACGGTTGCTAACTTTTGCGGTATCTTTTCTGCTCAATAGTTAACCAATTTGTTGCTTTGAAATTTAAGGCGTATTTGCATACACGTGCTGTTTTTCTCCTTGAGATTTGGGGTGGATCTCAGTAAGCTTCAAAAGAAACTCTTGAAAATTCCATTCTACAATGGTCTCTGTTCTAAATAATAATTGGCAAAGTCCCTCCAGCGAATATTCTCCAAGCGAACGCGATGCAGATGTATTGCTATTGATTGAAACCGAAGACTTTACCAGTTTTACCTTTGATGGACTCAAACGCAGAACAGGTCTGCATTCTGAAACCCTCTCCCGTATACTAGCCCGACTTGAAGCTGAGGGTATCATCAAAAAAGAACCCGCTGGCTATCGCGTAACCCCCAAAATTACCCAACTAAATATCCACCCCCAACACACCAAAACACCAACCACCCCGCTTATACAAACTTTTCTTCCCTCAGACATAATGACCCAACGCCTCATCCTTCAGCTCAGAGGCAAATGGTTTGGTATGCTCCGCTGGCTAGGCATATCTGAAACCCCTCAAGGCATAACCCTAAAATGGATCACCGAAGACGGCGCAATCCAAATAGCCGCAAACATAGAAGGCACCGCCCTAAACATCGAAGCTAAATTCCTAACCAGCAACAACCTCAATTTAGCCCTCAAAGCATCCTACCAACTAATGTCACTTATCGGCAAATTCGTCACAAGCTCCCGCACAACCAATCCAGTCACAACCCAAACCGCAGGCTACTTTAACTTCTACACAACAGCCTAACACTTACTACACCAACAACATCTAAATCAACTTAGCAGTTATGAAATACGCTCTTCTATCTGTTAAGTCCTCAAAACAAAGTGCCTGACTATTTGATGTGACCAAGTTTGGTTCTTCCTTAGTCAACAAATAACGTTTTGTCTATTCTCTTGTAGTGAAAAATATGGCCCAAATAGTCAATCCACTTGAAGTTCTCAAATCCGTCTCAGACGCAACCAGCACACTTATCAAAAAAACTTCCGAATCTGTCGTTGCCGTCAAAGCCCAAATGTCTCGCGGTACCGGTGTCATCATCACCAAAGACGGCTACATAATCACCTGCAATCACGTACTCCAAGGCTGCAATATCGTCAAAATCGGTCAGGGCGAAAAAACTGTCAATGCAAAAATCGTGGGCACCGACCCATACAACGACATCGCTCTACTCAAAGCCCAACAAGGACAATACACCCCAATTGCGCTAGGCGATAGTGAAAAACTAAACGTAGGTCAATATGTTTTAGCATTGGCCAACCCCTTTAACAAAAACCAACCCACCGCCACATCGGGCATGGTGACAGGCGTAAACAGCACCATCCGCGGCTGGCGCGGTATGACTGCAATGGATAACGTCATCGCAACCGATGCCCAACTCAACCCCGGCTTTAGCGGCGGCCCACTTGTTGACGCCGAAGGCAAACTCATCGGAATAAACACCGCCTACGTCTGGCAAAGAGGCATCGCCATTCCCATAAACAAAGTCAAAACCATCACTGATCGCCTCATGACCGGCAGAACCGCCCAACGAGGCTATCTAGGAATTATCGCAAATACCGTTGCCATTCCCCAAGATATCGCCGAACAAGCAGGCATTGAACAAGAAACAGGCGTTATGATCTTTAGCGTCGAAGCTGGCTCCCCCGCCCGCCAAGCAGGTCTAGCCATGGGTGATGTTCTTATAAAATTCAACGATAAACCCGTAACTGACTTCTACGATCTACCTAGGCTACTCACCGAAGACGTGATAGGCAAACAAACCAAAGCTCTCATAATCCGCAGAGAAGCTCTTCTTGAAGCCACCATAATCCCCACAGCACCTGGAGACCAACAAGATTGATAACAAAACAACCCCTAGAAATTGATCCGCCCTCCCCGTTTCCTGCTCCGCCCCTGCGTAAGCGTCCCTTTATTTCGCCACAAATAAGTGCTGATTTTTCTACTAATCCATCAGCCCATTTATTTGTAGACAAACGCTGGAACTAAACACATCCAGCACTTTTTTATTTTTTCACGGTTCTATCCTAGTTTTTGGCAAGTTAGTTGCTTATTGTTCTGCTGTTTTTACTGCTTCTACTGTGCGTTTAAGCAGTAATGTTGCTGTATCTTGGTTGGGCCAGCTTCCCATGCCGCAATCTGGTCCTGTAAAAGTCATTCGATCGCCATATTTTGCTTTAGCAAATCTGTAGCGTTTCTGTATAGTTTCAATTGTTTCTACTAGTTGTTCTGGTGTGGGTTGTGTTATTCCTTTTTCGTAGTGTTCTGCCCATATGGTGTCGATGTCTGTTCGGGTGATGCCTACTCTGATCTGTTTGTTGGCTTCATCTAGCATGTTTTTTGGAACTTCGTTTATGTTTTGTGGGGAGCCGCCGTATTCAAAGGACAACACATCTAGTCCTTTTACTTCTAAGAGGTCGTGTATGCTTGAGGCGAAATGCAGGTGAATCTGTTTTGTTGGTCCTGAGAAATCGTAGGCTTTTTCCAAAGTTTCTCTGATCAGCTCAGCTGAGCCGCTAAAGGGGGTGTGTCCCAGACTGGGTTCATCAATGGAGACCACGGTTGTTTCGATGTATTTGTTGTTTAGGATGTTGGTTTTGGCAAAGTGGTTTATGGTTTGTGCAATCCCTTCTAGTACATCAGGGTAAGCGGTTGCGCCTACTTCTGAGAGGTACTGTTCGATGGGGCCAAACATTGAGATTCGTAAACAGATTTTTTTGTTGAATTCTTCACTTAACTGTTTGGCTGCTTGATTTAACACATAAACTTCGGGTAGAATTGCTCTTTCTTTGGGGACCACAAAGGTGCCGTCTGTCATGGCTTCATGGATGGCATCGCCGACTTGTCGCATGCCGCTATAGATTTGTGGATAATTGGCTACATCTAAGCCTGTTGCCAGCTTTTTTCTAAATGATTCGATTACAACTGAGCAGAAGGTTTTCTCTACAAACAAATTTTCATTTGGATTTTGGCCTTTGAGTATGGCTTCTCGGGCAAGTTCGTAGGCTTTGGCGTAATCTGTTGCTTTAATGCCTTGTGGCAGAGGAAAGCTGCCTATGTCATCGATTAATGTGTCCATGCAGTATATTTCTTGAGAATTCTATTAAAGCTAACTCCATAGTTGTGAGTTGTTTTTGTGTTTGGTGGTTGTGTGTTTGTTTTGTTGTTTCTTTTTTTTGTTCTTTTTTTAGTTTGGGGTTGTTGGGGTTGTTGTTTGGTTGTGTGTTTTTTTGTGTTTGGTTTGGTTTGTATGTGTGGTGGTTGGTTTGCTTGTCATGTTTTTTGTTGGGTTTGTTGGTATTTTGGTGTTTGTTGGGGGTTTTGTGTGTTATGGTTTTTCTTTGTTCCATGCTTTGTTCCTTGGTAGTCGCAAGGTTTTTATGTGCCCGCTAAATCTCATAG
>JAIRQQ010000033.1 GCA_031256395.1 Nitrososphaerota archaeon | reverse complement strand
GTCTAAGAGTTCTGTTATGGTGGATTTAACTATTCGTTTGTGGTGTGCTTTGACTATGCCTGAAATTTTTCAACAATGGCAAAATCAAATGATGTATATCTTTAGGTGAACACTCTCTATAATTTATTTCAAATTCTTTGTAGACATCAAACCAAATGGGATTGGGTTTCCCCGGAGGTTCATCACTGTGTAGCATAAGCAAAAGTAGCCTTTTTTCTCGCCTGCCCAGCCTGCTAGATGATCCAGGTAACTTCTCGGGTGTCAGCATCTAAAATACCCTCTCTTGGGGGTCTACATCGCCTGCAGAAAACCTGTTTGGTCTCTTCTGTAGCATAGTCTATAATAAATTCCTGCTCCGAAGCACATTTCCTACAATACACCTGAAACACCCGCGGTTTGAGATTTATATGCTCAAACAACAAATTTTGTTTCTGTATAACAACTGTGTCATTCTTAAAATTAACCCGATAATGTTGACCACATTCACAATCATAACTCTGCTCTATTAGTTTAGCCTGTTGCCACTCTGCCTCTGCTCCACTTGAGGTCTGCTCTACATCTGGGTCTATTTTCGCTAAGGCGTGATTTGAGTTTAGCTCCCCTCTATTGTTGGATCTCAAATTCGCAGGTAGGTTTGCCTGTACATTATACGTTTGGTTTGTGTGTGCATCTAATCCCTGAGTGGTTAGCTCTGAGAATAGCGGGTTGGTAGCTTTTTCTGGGGGGTACTTTAGGTTTTGATTACAATAGGTTGATGCAGGATTTTTTGCCAGCAGGGGGTTTAAAATCTGCAGTAGCGCTTGGGATGCTACTGGTGTTTTAAATTTTTCTACTAAACTCTCTTGTTGAGAAGCCGGAAACAGAGAAAGCAAATACAGCTGTTCTAGGGTAATTTCAGGATATTTTTTTAGGGCCTCTTCCAATGTTAGTCGTGCCTCAAAAACTAAATTCCCAAGAGAGAGCACCCACTCCAACTCTTTATTTGAAAGTGCATTTTGATAAGCTTCCCATAGATCTATCCCTTCCTCTTGATCTTTTTTTACTATGTCGTAGAGTTTAAACCAATTTAGGTGTCCTCGCCAACGATTATAGCTAACACAGAGTGTTCTTGTTTGTATATCATCAGCTTCGCGCTCAAGGGCGTTTAGGGTTTCCCAGTTGAGTTCTTTTGCAATCGTCCACCGCTGTTCCCCATCTACCAATTCATAGCTGTCTTGTATTTTTCGCACTACAACCGGAGGTGTCTTTTCGGAGCCGTCTTCGCTCATTCGTTGTTTGAGCTTCTGCTTTTCTTGAGCCCCTAAAACGTTACAGTTCCACGGGTTTGCCCGAATTTGGTCTATTCTAAGTTGTAGCATAGACACTCCTCTCAAAGAGATAGATGCTAAATTTGATAGCGGCCCACTCTTTGGGCAGGGCGGGCGCGTAATACCTGTAGGTTTCTGATAGTTTTGATAACCTGCCCGTTCCAGTGCTTGCTGCTTGGGCCAGAGATTTTAAACGCAGTTGATTTGCCAGCAAGTTATCCGCCGCTAGGAGTGCTGAAGCGGCAACAAGGTTTGCTTTTCGGTTCGTTATACTGCCCGGGTTTGCTTGAACAATTTGAATTGCATAACTGCTGATTTTATTTGCATAGGTGTTGTTGATAAGATGGTTATTTTCGAGTTTGGTTGCTATTTGATTAATATGCCCCACTACAAGGGAGGCATCGGGGATGCGGTTTTCATTTTTTATAAACTGACCTGCACGTTGCTCAATTTTCATCAGGTTCTTGACTTTGAGGAGGGGTTGAAGTTTTTTTATGTATTGATCTGCACTCAGAGGATAGTTGGTTCGTTTTATAGCCGTCCAAATTGACCAAGTGGTTAGTTCAGTTCGTGTTAAGCGGATTTTGTGATTGTTTTGTTGTTTCATTTGGTGGCGGAGTTTTCGTACATAATTAATAGCCAGCGGCTCTAAGTGGCGGGGTAACTCTAATTTTTGGATTACACGATTGATATCATGGGCAGTGTTGAGTTCGATACGGTGTGCTGATTCAATCTCTGTACCCACAGAAGTGCTGGTGAATACTATGGGGTTGGCGGGGTCTGTTTTGGGGATGCGGTCTGCGGGTGGTGCAAATTCAGCGCTACCCAATACCAACCCACAAGTCATGCATACTCTTTCCCCGTTTGCATTATCGTCTCTGATGTTTTTGTTGTTGCATTCGGGGCATTTTTCACTTTCACTCATAATAGATCTCCTTTGGGTGGTGTGTTAATGGTGACTGTGTAGTTGTTGTGATTCTTTGGCTTGCGGGTTGGACTGTGGTTTTGGGTTGGTTTTTGTTTTGAGTTTGGAGTTTCATGTGGGTGTTCTCCGTATTTTTAGCTGGGTGGTGGTTAGGGTTGTGTTTGGTTGTGAGCTGAGTGGTTGGGTTTTTGGAGTGTGGGTTTTTTGTTGTTTTATTTCTTTGAATGTGAGTTGCATTGCGTATCGGATTGCTTCACTGCGTGAGGTGTGGGTGTTTTTGGTTGCGGTGTCGAATTGTTCTAGAAAATTCTTGGGAACAAGTAGCCATATTTTTGACAAATCCTGAGTTTTTTGTTTATTCTTCAATTTCCTCACACTATCATACAATATCTGATAATTCATGTGACAATAATGATATAAACACATATACTACTAGTAATAATGCATTGAATATACCATTAAATATGCCTGTAGACTGAAGCGTTGCTGTTGCGGCCGAACGATTCTGATCCATTAACGATGCATTTTTGTTATGTGGCTTTCTTGTTTCACTTTTAGCTAACAACTAATAAAAACTGGGGGTGGTGAAGGTGAGCAGAATCTTTTGCTTTGACTGGTTGCTGTTTGTCATAACCATTTTACAACGCTGGTCAAACTCGTTAATCCTTGTGCTGAATCAAAAATGAATAGGTGCCCGATCGTCGTTATGTGTTTTCGTGTGTTCTTCTTTTTTGTGTTTGTCTTCTCTTTTCAGCTTTTAGCACAAGGGTCATGCCTGCTCTGATAGCTTCATTTCTGCTTGCATACACTCCCGAGATTTCTCGGTCAAATTCTTCTAAAAAATTTGATGGAACATGCAGCAGAATTCTTTTAATTCTTTTTCCGTTCATTATTTTTACTCTTCACACTCCCATGGTACCTTCTTGTCGTATGTCCAATGAAACCATGTAGGGTTTGAAATTTAAAAAAATTATTTCGATTCTCGAGTGTTTCGCGAGACTTGATATATGTAAATAAAAAATATATCAAACCCGCACAGATACACCCAAAAACTCCCTCACCCAAGATTTTCTAAGATAATGCCAATTGATAATGACCCAAACAATCCCACTGCCAAAAAACCACCCAAAAAACAACACACAAGACAGTGGACTAAAATAAAAAAACCTGTCTATAGTTGCAAATAGAAACAGCACAACATATGTACTGTTGATTATTAACAGTATTATGGGAATTCCTAAACCCAACTTGTAAGCAAATGATTTGCCTCTAAGTAAGCTAAAGCTGACTAACACTTTAAGTAACCCCGTCCACAGTATAACCATAGAATACATCAAAACCGCACGGATTCCAAGAATGACCGCTACATTTACAGCACCAATATGAAACATTGGATAGGTCATTATCTGTAATGCGGAATAACTGGTTAACAGCCCAAAAATAGGCCAACCTGTGGACATAAGCGTTAAAACAATTAATCCTCCCAGAAGCTTACTTGTTCGGTGTTCTCTGGATGCAGAATTGTAGTGTGCTACTATTTCTTGTTTATTTCGTATGTATTGCATTGCTTTTGTACACACATCCTCAACTGCCCCATCTTGAGTGCAAAGCCCAAGGTATTGGTCACAAAGTAGCTGTCAAGATTTAACGCCCACTCGTCCTGTGCATTTGTTTTATTCAATTGATTCTCAATTTTAAAATGCAAAACCTCACCAAAACACAAAGTAACCAAAACCTCACCCTCAGCAAGAGCCTGCTTAACGGTCCTCTTTTTCTGCTCAACTTTCTCCATTTTTAGACACCCCACAGACGCCCATCCCGAAAACAAATCTGCTCAAATAATACATCTGTAATCACTACTACCCCTTCATATAACTAATAGCAGTTTTGGTACATACGTTTACCAGTATCTGCCACGAAATGCAAAGACGATTAGTCGTTAGTTTAGCAGTATTTTTTTACAACTGTTTCAGTTGGAAAAACTTTGAGCACACCTTTGTCAATGTTGATTTCTTTGAGTTCATTGTAGCCGTGCTGTTCACGTTTTAACAGCTCAAGTTTTACCCCTAAACCCCCTGCACCATAACCGCCTAACCCAAAATCTGATTTTACCACCCGATGACACGGCACAATAAGCGGCAACATATTGGAAGCCATAACATTTCCCACCGCTCTAGCACCTCCACCCACAGCTTTAGCAACCGCACCATACGAGGTAACATAACCAATGGGTATGGCTGAGACCGCCCTTAACACTTTTTGACTATAAACTGGCAGATTGGTATCCGCTAAAATAAAACTGTATTCAGGGGTTTTTCCATCATATAACTCTTTTAATGCAGCAAACAAGGCACTAAACTGCTGAAGCGGTTGCGTGAACACCTCGAAGGATTCTTTTTCTGCAAAACTATCCCGTATGGTATCTGTTGCTATTTTCTGGTCAGAGCTAAAAGCCAATTTTATGATCTCTCCATCCTCAAAAGCAACCGCAAACCAGACTCCCTCAACATTTTTAACGTAAACCTTAATCACACAAACCACCAGTGAACATACCCCTAATCGATGTTAAAGCTTACCCAAAACACCCTCCAGGAACAGGTGTTGATATAAAACATCCTGGTGACTCGGATTTTGCTTCAAAAATTTGTTTCCAAATGCCTCTCTGCGGGTTGGGTGTTTTTGTGTTTAGCTGTTCTTCTTACTTGGGCCTTTGTTTTCAACTTGATTAATAGATATAAGTAACCTTAATAGATTGTCTTGTGTATTAAAATCGAAAAGGCGATAATTATGGACGGATATGGATCACAATTCCCTCAGTTACCCCAAATTCCACAAATTCCACTTATGCCGCTGGTACAAGCCCCCCAAGATCAGCAGGCGCAGGGCAATCAAGCCCAGCACGGAGCCGGTTGGATGCCGGGCGCCACCACCGTCGGTGTCGTCTTCCAAGGCGGTGTTCTTCTAGCAGCTGAAAAACGAGTTACCTATGGCGGCTTTATCATGAGCCGAAGCGGCAGAAAAGTTTTCAAAGTCACAGACTGCATCGGTGTCGCCTGTGCAGGTCTCATCGGAGATATGCAAATTCTTGCGCGTGAAATGGAAGCTCAAGCTAAACTCTACAGCATGGATGTTGGCAGACCCATAAGTGTGCGTAGCTCAGCTAAACTCTTAGCAAACGTACTCTTCAACCGCCGCTACGCTCCTCTTATCACACAAACCATCGTGGGCGGCTTAGATGAGGAAGGACCATCCCTCTATATTCTTGATGTGTTGGGCTCTCTTATCCCCGACAAATACGCCGTAGTAGGCTCAGGCACCGAAACAGCCATGGGTGTTATCGAAGAAGGCTTCAAAGACAACCTGACCTTAGAAGAAGCCAAAACTCTGGTCACACGCGCAGTCAAAGCAGCCATCAACCGAGACGCCATGAGCGGCGACGGCCTAGACTTTGTTATTATAACAAAGGATGGCATCACCGAAGAATCCACAAAATTCTAACCTTCTTCTTTTTAATTATTTTTATTTTTAGATAAGCGTTCAGGCTATTTGAGGTATGTTTGTGTCGTTTGAACTCTCTGATTTGGAAGGTGAATTTCTGGTTCATTTAGCTCGAAGTGCTGTTAAGCTCTACTTAACCACAGGCAAACGACTCCAACCCCCCAAGTCCTCCCCCAAGTTGCTTGAAAAATGCGGCGTATTTGTCACCCTTAGCACCCTAAACGCTGCCGAAGGGACGAAGGATTTGCGGGGATGCATCGGCTATCCCTATCCCACAAGCCCCCTCATAGAGGCAGTTATCGACTCTGCTCTAAATGCCGCCACCGAAGACCCACGCTTTGAACCCCTCACAATTGCTGAACTAGACCAGATAATTTTCGAAGTCAGCGTTCTAACCCCTCCTGAGCTGATACAAACCCCCAACCCAAAAGAGTATCTAAGCAAAATCAAAGTCGGCCAAGACGGCTTAATCATCCAGCGCGGCTGGCGCAAGGGCCTGCTTTTACCTCAGGTGCCCCTTGAGTGGAACTGGGACACAGAAGAATTTCTCTGCCAATGTTGCATCAAAGCCGGTTTACCCCCCGATAACTGGCTAACCAAAGACGCCCAACTCTACAAGTTCCAAGCCCTAATCTTTGAAGAACAAACCCCAAACGGATCCGTCAAACGACTAAACCTAGCGCCCGTTTAACCCAATGCGGTTTCAATGATTTCTACAGCTCGATCTAACCCGTGGTATCGACCTGAAAACCCTGAGAGGGCTTCAGCGGTTTTGGTGTAGCGGTCTAGATTGGTTTCTAGTTTGTTAACGGCAGTTTGAAGTTGTTTTTGGTTTTTGGCAACAATGCTGCAGTTCATCTTTTCTAGTTTGGCTGCGTTGCCTAACTGTTCGGGCTGGGTGGGGAGGCAGATGGTGGGTTTGCCGTATTTGATGGTTTCAAAGCAGGTGGCATGGCCCCCGCTAAAAATCACAAATTTAGCGTTGCGCATAGCTTCAGCGCGTTCTTGGGCGGTTAGCCAATTATGAATCTCACAGTTACCCTTTTTAGCCGTGGTCTTTTTGCCCGGCGTGCCTAAACTGATAATAACCCTCTCTTTGGCTCTCTCCAAGAGGGGCTGAATCACTTTTAATAATCGGCTGCGCGTACCAATAGGTCCGCTGATGGGTATAAAAATATGTTTTTGCTCGCCTTGGATGGGTTGGGTATCCAAAAACGAACCCACATACTCCGTTCTATCGGCTATACCTAACTGCTCAATATTGCCAATACTGTACTCCGATACCGTGTAGGGCGGAGGATTATCCGGAATGATTACCTTTTTACATACTCGATAGTAGCGCTCAATAAAGCGCTCGCCTGGACTTAGAAGCGAAGCAAAACCATAGCTGGGCCGAATCAAATTCTCCACATAAACCGCAGGAATCTTCCAATTCCCTGCTAAGCGCAGTGCATTTATATCCCCATCAGCAATAAGCATATCTGGTGCTATACGGCGAATATTTTCACGTAAATCATAGTAACGATGAATCGTCTCATAAGCATTGGAATTTTTTATCTCAAATTTCCCCTGCTCCCCATTAAAAAGCGGCAAAGGCAAAAACAAATTCAACAACGACGCAGACGCCAAAATCCCATACGCATTCTCATACCAAGAAACCGGCGTAACCCGCCCCACATTCCCAAACTCTTTTGTAAGCAACTCATATGCGCGACCGCCGCTAAAAAAAAATAATTCATGACCCTGTTGCTCAAGCCGCTTACCTAACACAATAAGACGCGAAACATGACCCAACCCAAGCTCAGAACAACACAACAACAGACGCATACCCCCATAGTGCATACACAACTATATTTGAATAACCACCCACCCCCAGCCACGCAAGCATTTTAAGCCTAAACAACCACATAGAAACCATGTTTATGCCCCGACAAATCGTGGAGCAAAAACTCCTCAACTTCCTAACAGACGACCTAGGCCAAGGCGACATCACAGCAACCGCACTTATCCCCCCAAACTTAGTTGCCACCGCACACGTCATCGCCAAAGAAAACGGCACACTTGCCGGCATAGAAGAAGCCACCATACTAGCCGAAGCCCTAGGACTTAAAACCCAAACCCAAACCACAGATGGCCAACAAATACACCAAAACCAAATCCTCCTCAAACTCACCGGACCCGCCCAAACCATCCTTGTCGCCGAACGCACCCTACTAAATCTTCTCTCACGCATGAGCGGCATCGCAACCCAAACCCACACTCTCACCCAACAACTCCAAACCACCCTCACCATAACCCACAACAACAATCCCAATATCCGAATTGCAGCCACCCGCAAATCCGCCCCCGGCCTGCTTTACTTTGACAAAAAAGCCGTTCTCATAGGCGGAGGCGACCCCCACCGACTTCACCTAGACGACATGGTGCTAATAAAAGACAACCACCTAGCCCTCAGCGGTAGCGTAGAAGAAGCCCTGAAAAAAGCCAAAACCCACACCTCCTTTAGCAAAAAAATCGAAATCGAAGTCACCACTCCAGAAGACGCTCTAAAAGCAGCCGAAGGCGGCGCCGACATTATTATGCTAGATAATTTCTCCCCCCAACAAGCCAAAGAAACCGCCCAAACACTACGCCAAGCAGGCCACACCAAAGTCCTGCTCGAAGTCAGCGGAGGCATAACCCCCCACAACCTCCTCGAATATGCAAACGCTGACATCAATATAATCAGCATAGGTGGACTAACTCATAGCGTAAAAGCCCTCGACATAAGCCTAGAAATAGTAAAAAATGTATGAACCTATAATTCACCCTGAGGGTTATCTGTTATTTGTTGATTGTTCAGTTTTAGAGTCTACTGGTAGTCGGTGCTGACCCTATCCTTTCATTGTTTGGTTTGATTGGACTTCTGTTGTTGCGGGGTTGTGTTTTCAGATAATCGTACCTCAGCGGCATACAAGCTAAACCCTCGGCGATCTAACCTATAGTGCGCAAATCTAGGGGACTAATTGGACTGTACCCTTCACTCAGAAATACAACAACTATGCTATCCGCTATTCTGCAGGTGCGCGCTTGACGGTTGTGTCGTTATGTTAATAGTATGATTCAAATACGATAGCCTCAACCCCTGCGCGTATGCTGGTAGATTTTGGCTGTTCTTCTGGTAATCTGCCCTCCATAGCGTGTGAGGGTTATGTTTTTGTGGGGTGGACTGCAACAATTTCAGGCGGTGCTCTCATAACGCCTCAAATGGTAGTCTCAGATGTCTGATTATAATAAATGAGGGGATGGTTGGTTAGAGTTGAAGTGATATTGTGGCTGTTTCCACAATGGCGCCGATAACAAGCAGTAAAGCTGCTATTCCGATAAATATGATAAACCACTTGAGTTCACGTTTCCATTTATTTTGCAGTATACGGCGAAACATCCACAGGCTTTCTGTCATGCCGATGGCATACGTTATGAACTCGAGTAAAAACACGGCTCCTACTCCTATGAGAACTAGAACTAGAGTTGTTGTCGCTATGGAAACATCAGGGGTTGCTGTTGCTACACCGCTTGCCATTTGCACCTCAAAAACAGCTCGGAAGGCTTGTCCGGTGCTAAAGAGAATAAACATACCTATGAAAAACCCTGCAATGGGGATAAACATAAGCAGACACAATGAAAAATTGTTTACAAAAATATCTAAATTCAAAGTACCCTGAGATTGTCCCTCAGTAACGGTCTGATTGAGCTGATCGCTGATAACCTTGGCGGTTTCAGGACTGACTGGAACCAAAGCACCAATTAAAGTTACCAACAAAGACAATATAAACACTGCAAATATAGAATAGACGCGCTTGCGTCTTGGCGAAGCCTTAAGCCAGAACTGCGGATACTTCATCAATTTACCTTCTTATCGACACAATTAAGGGTAACAACCCTCTTTAGACAAATAGAGTTTCAAACAATTTAACCTTTCCAAACTCTGTATAAACCCCTGTTAGTAAACACCTTTTAGTCCTGCTGTTAGTCGAGTTTCTTGTTTACCTGCCTTTTAGCAGAAACTGTTGTTTGATGGTTATTTGAGATGTGTTGGTGTTTGGTCTGTTAAAATAAGAAGGGGTTTAGTTTTCGGGGGTGTTATTTTTTGTTAGGCCCAGAGCTAAAAGGTATTCTTCGGAGCTTTTGGCACGGCTTGCTTGTGGTTTAACGATGCGTACCGATTCAAAGCTGCCTTTCATTTCTGCGGTGAAATCGTTTAGGAGATCGCCTTGGAAGACTTTGACAAAAAAGTTGCCGCCTGGCTTTAGGATGCACTTGGCAATTTTTAAGGCGTTGCTTGCGAGATCGATTTGGCATGCGTGGTCGACTTCCCATACGCCTGTTACGTTGGGTGCAGCATCTGATAGGACAACATCGGGGGCGCGGGGCAGAAAGGAGAGAATTTGCTCGGTGATGTTGGGTTCGGTTAGGTCAGCGACTATAGTGCGTATATATTCTTGGGTGAAGGGTTCAATGGGTTTTAGATCAACACCCAATACAAAGCCATGTTTGCCCGTCATTTTGCGTGCAGCTTGAACCCATCCGCCGGGTGCGGCTCCTAGGTCCACCACGATGTCGTGGAGTTTTATAAAGCTGTATTTGTTGTTGGCTTGGACTAGTTTGTAGGTGGAGCGGCTACGATAGTTTTCTTCTTTGGCTTTTTTGTAGTAAAACTCGTTTTTACGTTCACGGATCCATGCTTTCGGCGTCGGCATCATCCTCAGATAGGTTGAATTCTTCTTCTATTAGTTCATCGGGGTCTTGGTCTGATTCGGGTATTTCTTTTCCAAGGTTTATGATCCACTCGGTGAGTCGGGGGCAACTTTTGGGTGAGATGGCTGTGGTGGGGTCGCATCGTGCGTTGTCGGGGCAGAGCAGGCAGGGACAGTCTATGATGGTTTCAATTGAGGCGGGGAGTCTTTTGGGGTAGAGACGGTAGGTCCATCTGCCTTCTTGGAGTTCTTTTTCTCTTCGAATAAGCCCTTTTTCTTCTAGTTTGATAGAGACGCGGCTGCCTTCACGGCTACTGGCGCCTAGTTCTCGCCATAAATCGGATTGAAGCACACCCTGATAACCGGTGTTTACAACATAGTGGAGTGCTTTCTGTTCAAGGTCGTTACGCTTTGGCATTTTGTTATCAGTTCCAATAATACAGTATTATAAGCTTTGGATGAGATAAAAATATGTATCCCCAAGCGGCTGAGAAATCTCATGGTTAAAATTGCGCGCTCAGATGGTAAATATTGCCTAGGTATTGAGTCCTCTGCAGATGATTTTGGAGTGGGTATTGCTGATTTTGATGGCACCCTTTTAGCTAACTGCTCAGATAGCTACATCCCCCAAGAAGGCGGAATTCACCCAAGAGAAGCCGCCCGACACCACGCCGAGGTTGCAGATAGCATATTACAGCAAGCCCTAAACCAAGCTGATATCAAACCAAACAAACTAAGCTGCATTGCATTCTCACAAGGCCCCGGTTTAGGACCTAGTCTTCGCACAGGCGCAACCGTTGCACGCGCCCTAGCAGCATATCTTGAAATTCCTTTGGTAGGGGTTAATCACTCAGTGGCGCATATTGAAATTGGTAAACTCACAACCGGCGCCCAAGATCCTCTTACCCTCTATGCCTCAGGCGGCAACACCATGGTAACAGCCTACACTGCTGGGCGTTACCGCGTTTTTGGCGAGACCCTCGACATCGCTTTGGGTAATTGTCTAGATGTTTTTGGACGCGAAGCCGGCTTAAAAGCAAAACAAGGCCTACCCATAGGCGCCGCCATAGAGCAACTAGCACAAAACAGCCAACAAACCCTAATCTCTCTACCCTATGTGGTCAAAGGCATGGATCTCTCCCTTAGCGGCCTTCTAACCGCTGCAACCACCACCCTTCAAACCCCAAAAACCTCTACCTGCCAGCCATCTCATAGTTTAGAGGATGTGTGCTACAGTCTCCAAGAACATGCCTTTGCAATGGTCAGCGAAGTTACGGAGCGTGCCTTGGCCCACACAGAGAAAAAAACCCTTCTGCTAACAGGCGGAGTCGCCGCAAACAAACGCCTCCAAACCATGCTCTCTCTTATAGCCGAGGAACACAACGCCGCCTTTAGCGTCGTTCCCAAACAATACGCAACTGATAACGGCGCCATGATTGCCTGGACCGGAACATTAGCCTACAAATTTGGGCTGATTACCCCAATTGCAAAGAGTATGGTCAAGCTGCGCTGGCGAGTCGACAAGGTAGATGTACCATGGATACAGTAGACAAAACCCCCAAAACCCAGCTACTAAAAAAAGGCGCCGAAGCCAGTCTCTTTCTCACCCAATGGTATGGCAAAGAAGCAATCATCAAAGTGCGCATTCCCAAAAAATACCGCCCCCCCACTCTTGACCAACAAATCCGCCGCTACCGCACCATCCACGAACCCCAACTAATGCATCACGCCAAAACAGCAGGTATAGCCACCCCACTTATCTATATGGTAAATGTTCCCCAATCAACCATTATTATGCAATACATAAAAGGACCCCAAATTAAAACCCTGCTAAACAACCTCGACCAACCCAACCAACACGCCCTCTGCCTCCAAATCGGCAAATCAATCGCACATCTGCACAACTCTGGCTTAATCCATGGCGATCTCACAACCTCAAATATGATCCAAGCCCAAAACGGCCAAATCTATTTCATAGACTTCGGATTAGGCGAAAAAAATGCTGAACTAGAAGCTCAGGGGGTTGATTTGCATCTGTTTAAGCGCGCGCTTCAGAGCACCCATTTTAGCTTCTGGGAAGACTGCCTATCAAGTGTACTGTGCGGCTACACCTCCATTCGAGGCGAGGCGCTATCAGAAAAGGTTTATGAGAAAACCCGCCAAATAGAGAGCCGAGGACGCTATGTTGAAGAACGCAAACAATGAATTCCCCCTAAAGGGCAAAATGATTTTTTTCGCAACCGCCAACACTAACAAATTTAACGAAGCCCGCCGTATCTTGGGTAACTTGGGCATAGGAGTTGGTATGCTCAAACTCAAAGGGGATGAAATCCAAAGTGAGAGTCTCCAAGAAATCGCAGAAAAAAGCGTCCAAAGCGCCTACAAAAAATGCGGCCTGCCCATCATTGTAGAAGACGCCGGTTTATTCATCGATGCCCTTGAGGGTTTTCCCGGGCCCTATGCGGCTTATGCATACAAAACCATTCACAACAGCGGTATTCTCAAGCTCTTAGAAACCAAAGAAAACCGTAACGCAACCTTTCAATCCATCATTTCCTATTGTGACAACCAAACTCCTCTGGATCCGCTAAGCTTTTTTGGTCAATCAAAAGGAGTTATCACCTCACAAGAACGCCAAGAACCAGGCAAACCTGCGTTTGGTTTTGATCCTATCTTTCAACCAAACAACAGTTCCAAAACTTTTGCTGAGATGACTATGCAAGAAAAAAATTCATATTCTCACCGTGCAGAAGCTCTCAACAAATTTGCCCAATGGTACAAAACCAGCTTCGTTCCATAGTTGGCTGGTGTTGGTATCTTTTTTGCATATTTTTCTATGTCTATATCTGGCCTTAGTGTGTTTTTAGATTTTTACAGTTGCTTAGAACATTTCACGCTGTTGGTTTGTGCGGGTCTGAATTGTACTTTTCATTAGTTTCCATGTTTCTTACTGTTTGTTGGTAAAATATTGGGATGGATATGATGACATCTCCAACAATCATAACACTGGTTATGATAACAATAAAAATGAGCTACATAGCTAAAAATCCATAGCACCAATGGAATTAGTGCTCCATATAGTTTCCACTTAATTGTTGTTGATGTCGTGGTTTAGTTGTTGTTTCTTTGGTTATGTGTTGGTGGTGTTTGTGTTTGTTGTTGGGTTATGGGTTTGTGATGGTGAAGGTGGTGGTTTTGGTTTCTTTGAGGTTTCCGTCTGTGTCGTGTGCGTAGATGGTTAGTTTGTAGGTGGCTGGGTTTAGGTTGAGTGTTGTTTCTTCTGTGTATTTGATGTTTTGGTATTTGTCTATGCCTTCTATGCTGTAGGTGATTTTTGCGTTTGTGTGGGTTGTTGTGATTTTGAGTGGGATGTCTTTTGTTTGGTAGGTGGTGTTTTCTTGGGGGGATTGGATTTGGATTTGGGAGTTTTTGGGTGCTGCTATTGTGTAATATTCGAATAGAACTAGACATGATGCTAGGCCAATTGCTATTAGGATAATTACATATTTCGAATATCTCATATCTTCACACCTAATACGCCTGACATGTTATTTTTTTAGGTTTGAATAAAATACTCTAATAAGAAGGACAATATTAAACTTGCTTCTATGCACTTGCCCCAGCATTTACAAATTGAACCCCAAACAACAAAACACCTCCTGTGCGGCTTCCTTTGGTGCTTTGTTTGCCGGCAAATGCTGATTGTTTGCCAGTTGAGGACTTTTGGTGGTTTATTTGTTCTCTGTATTGATGGTTACGTTAAGCCGGCATTAGTTACTTTTAAATATGTGTGCAGTGTGGTTTAGGTGCACAATAGGTGTAACGATGCCAAAGCAAGAAAAAGGAAAGTCTCATTCAACTCGGCCAGTAAGCAGACGCCCTCCAAGCTGGTGCAAATACCAGCCTGAAGAAGTTGAAGCCTTCATCATAAAACTCGCCAAAGAAGGTCACAATACAAGTTCCATAGGTACAATTCTGCGTGATCAATACGCCATCCCGCTAGTTAAACCCATAATCGGCAAAAGCATAAGCGATACCCTAAAAGCCGCAAACCTCGCACCAACCATGCCTGAGGACCTTGCAAACCTCGTCAAAAAAGCTCAGGGCCTCGCAGTCCACATGGACAAAAACAAAAAAGACCTTCACAACAAACGCAATATGCAAATCATCGAAGCACGCATCCACAAACTCGGCCGCTACTACAAACGTGAAGGCGTAATCGACAAGAAATTTAAATACGAAGCAAAAATCGCTTCCGTAACCTAAATTTCTCTAACCAACATTTTTCACCCTTATTCTTCTACACCAAACTTAAATCCCTCAGTCCTAACTTTGAAAAGTGATCTATATGGCCGAGCCCCAGCCCCAGTCCGAAAACATCACAAACTTTCTAACCCAAGCCCAAGAAGCCGCAAAAATCATCAAAGAAACCACCCAAAAAGACGGCTTCATCAGTTGCTTTAGCCACCTAGACGCCGACGGCGTAGCCGCCGCAGGTATCGTAGCAAAAATGCTCCAACGCCTAGACGCCCGCTACCGCATCAGAGTCATGCAATGGGTCGACGAAAAAATCATAACAGAAATCACCTCCGACAAACCCCAACTAGTCATCCTATCAGACTTTGGTAGCGGCTACCTAGACCTACTCAACGAAAAAATCCCCAACACCCCAATCGTCATCCTAGACCACCACCAAATAACCGGCACCACCACCAACCCCAACATTACCATGCTAAACCCCCACACCTACAACATCGACGGCGCAACCGATGTCAGCGGCTCAGGCGTAGCCTACTTCGCCGCCAAAGCCCTCGACCCAACCAACACCGACCTCGCACCCATCGCCCTAATAGGCGCCCTAGGCGATATGCAAGACAAATACGAACAACGCAGCATGAAAAGCTTAAACGAACTCATCGTAAACGACGCCATAAACGCCGGATTACTCAAAGTAGAAAAAGATCTCACCTTCTTTGGCCGCGAAACCCGCCCCCTCCACCGCATGATAGCAACCACCACAAACCCCTTCATCCCCGGCCTAAGCGGACAAGAAACCCAAGCCCTAAACTTTATCACAAATCTGGGCTTTCCCATAAAACAAAACGACAAACTCCGCTCCCTCTGCGACCTAGACCCCCAAGAACGAAAAACCCTCTGCACCGCACTAGCAGACTACATGCTCTCAAAAGACCTCCACCTAGAAATCGACAACCTCATCGGATGCATCTACATCCTAACCAAAGAAGAACCCCACACTGCCCTTAGAGACGGACGCGAATTCTCTGTGTTACTTAACTCAACCGGCCGAATGGATCACCCAAGTCTGGGCATAGCCATCTGCATGGGCGACCGCAAAACCGCCCTAGAAGAAGCCAACAAACTCTTAGAAGACTACCGCAAAAACATCAACAAATACCTCACCTGGGTCCAAGAAAAACCCGAACGCCTCCAAGAACACCAAAACATCTATGTCATCTACGGCGAAAACGCCATAAACGAAAAAATCATCGGCACCGTCTCAAGCATCCTAGTCTCCACCCTAACCAACAACCAAAAACCCCTCATAGCATACGCCAACATCGAAGCCGAAAAAGTTGCCAAATTCTCCGGCCGAACCACCGAAGCCGCACTCTCAAAAGGCATAAACCTAAGCGATGTAATGCGCATAGCCTCCGAAACTCACGGCGGCAAAGGCGGCGGACACAACATAGCCGCAGGTGCACAAGTCCCCATAGACAAAATCGAAGCCTTCATAAAAACAGCTGACGAACTCGTTGGACGACAACTAAACGGTGAAAAACTTGCAAGCAACAATAACCCTTGAATACCCAAACCAAAAAACTGCCCAAGCAGTCGCCAAAGCAATCTCACCCGACAACCTAAAAACCCCACCCGGATTACAAATCCAAACCACCAAAGAAAACAACAAAGTCCTAACCGAAATCACCTACGAAGGCAAGCTCTCCACCTTCACAGCAACCATAGACGACCTGCTCTTTTGCGCTTCCACAGCAGAAAAAACCCTCAAAACAATCGAACAAATCTAAATGAACAACTAATTTTGGGTGGTTTCTTAAAAATAGCCTCCGATAATACTCATTAAATTGCAGTTATCGCCGATTTGGTGCCTTGCAGAAGCTAAAAACTTGTCGTGTTTGCCTATTGTATTGCCATAAGCGCTACATCCAATGCAGAAACATATCCATCTGGGGGATGGAATGAAAAAAATATTTGCCGTATTCCTGATGGTTCTATTAGATTGTGAGTTTAGTCGAGTTTTTTGACATAAAATTTAATAAACATTTAATTCTGTCCAAATATTTGAATTAAATAATTGTGTTAAATCCTTGCCTTAAAAATTTAAACTTGTTTTGTTCTGTCACTAATTGTTTTCCGATTGATTATCGGGTTTGTTTTTTGGTGTCTAATTGTTGAACTCTCTGTCTATTTGTTGAACATTTTGTTCGCGTACTTAGCATTAAACCACAGTATTTCAATACCTATGCCGGGATAAACTATGGTTAATCAAAAACTAAACAAACCTATAAGGCTAAATTCAGCCAGAAAGGCAATAACAGCAATACTGTTAATCAGTCTGTTGATTTGTGTGTTGCAACCGGTAGTTTTTGCAGCAAACGAACCAACACGAATAACAGTTGATGAAAATACTACATTAGAAGAAGCTGTTACGCAAGCAAACAGTATGGATTCTGCCATTATTGAAATTACAACTGATGTAACTGTGAAAGGCGGCATCACTATTACATCAAATATTGCAATAATTGGTATCAATGGGCAACACACTATTTCAAACGGCAAATTTCAAGTAAAAGACGGTGGCATACTCACCTTAGGCGATGGCACCAATACAAATCTTTTGACAATTTTAGGCAACATAGTGGTCACAGATGGAGAAATCAATATTCAAAATGGCGTAAAACTAACCAGCACCACCTATGCAATACACCTATCAGGTCCAAACGCAAACGGGGCAATAAACGGTGGTATCATTAAAGGAACTATAGCGCTGTATATGGAAAATGGAGCCCAATTAAGCGAAATCAGCGGCGGAGCATTCTATAGCGCACAAGAAACAGTATATTTAACTGGAAACTATACCCAGATTGAAAAAATCTCTAATGGCGCCTTTTATCAGACCAACCCTGATCTGGCGTACCATGGCCTGACCTTTTGTGTGGACAATAATGCGACCATTGGCGAAATCTCTGGCGGCTACTTTGAGGCGGTGCGCAACAGCGCCTTGTACATAATCCGCGGCGGCTGGGTCGATAAAATCAGCGGCGGCGAATTTGTAGCCACCCGCAAAGGCACAGTTCAAGATGGGGATGACCCCGACTTTTGGAATTCGGTGGTTCGCATCGAGGCTGAACGTAACCTTAAAACTGGTATCGGTACGATTTTTGGAGGCTATTTCCACGGAGGCGCACGCTTTGGTATACTGTTGATAAATTATTTCGGATCTACTAGCGGCCCTCGGATTAATCTCATTAGCGGCGGCTACATCCAAGGAGCTGGTGTTGGCCTGCAGCCTGATGTGAACACTTATGTGGGTGAGATTTCAGGTGGAACCATCACTGGAAGTCAAGGCATACTAAACGCAGGCACCATCAACAAAATCAGTGGAAATGTGAAAATAAGCGGCACAACCTCATATGCCATCTACAACTATTATACAGACAGTCAAAGTTACGGTCAAATTAATGAAATCAGTGGCGGTAACATCTACTCAAGCGGTTTACAAAGTATTGCAAATGCGGGAACAATCAAACTGATTTCCGGCGGCACGATTACGACTACTTATACCTATGCTATTTCAAACAGGGGTATAATCAATGAGATTTCGGGTGGCACGATTATTGGTGAACAAAATGCCCTTTACTGCTATGAATATGGCGGTAGAGGTGGGGTTCTTGAAACCATTACTAACGGTGTTTTCTGGGGCAAGACGGGTACCGCAATTATCCTATCCTCTCCTTTGCAACTTGAAACAGGTCTAGATACCCATAGGGGGTTGGGTCGTTACCAGTCAGGAAACGGACGCATTTTCAATAATGAAAACCTAGTAATATACCCTGCGGGTTACTTTATGAGTTCTAAAACAACTCCTGTGGAGGGTATTGCGGGTGCTGAGTTTAGATATCTAACCTTAGACGATAAATATACTATCGAATATGAGCTAAACGGAGGCATCAATAACGATAACAATCCGCATACATACAATGAAAACGATCTTCCCTGCCTCATAGTTGATCCAACTAAAACTGGATATGACTTTCAAGGTTGGATGATTAAAAATAACGCAGATAGTTTTGGTCCAGAGACCAACTATAGCCTTGCTGTTGGATCAACCGGCGATTTTACCCTAACTGCCATCTGGTCACCTGACACAGTTACCTATCACGTACACTATTACCTACAAAACTCAAAAATTCCCCTAGCCACAAGCAAAACCCTAACCGGACAAATAAACACCCCAATAACTGAAACCGCTATAACCATCCTAGGCTACACTGCCATTGCACCCACAACCATAACAACAACCCTAAACGCAACCGACAACACCATCACATTCTACTACACCCCAAACACCAACATCCAATACACCGTACACTACTACTTGGAAAACACAGCAATCTCTTTAGCCCCAAGCAAAACCATAACCGACCAAACCCTAGAAAACACCATAACCGAATCAGCTATAACCATCCCAGGCTACACTGCTGTTGCGCCTACAACCATAACCACCACCCTAAACATCACCGATAACACAATTATATTCTACTACACTCCAAGCACCAACATTCAATATACTGTGTATTACTATCTGCAAAACACCACCACTTCTTTAGCTCTAAGCAAAACCATAACCGGCCAAACTCTGGGTACCACAGTAACTGAAACCGCTATAACCATCCCAGGCTACACCCCACTCCCACCCACAACCACAACCGCCATCCTAAACGCAACCGATAACGCTATCATATTCTACTACACCCCAAACATCCAATACACCGTTCACTATTATCTGCAAAACACCACCACTTCTTTAGCTCTAAGCAAAACCATAACCGGCCAAACTCTGGGTACCACAGTAACTGAAACCGCTATAACCATCCCAGGCTACACTGCCATTGCACCCACAACCATAACTGCAACTCTAAACGTCACTGATAACGCCATCATATTCTACTACACCACGTCTACTTCTGGCGGCGGCGGAGGCGGAAACAGCGGAGGCGGTAGCGGGAGCAACAGCGGAGGCGGTAACGGCGGATCTCAGACAAAACCTACAACCACCCCACCCCCACCAACAACCACAACCCCGCCTCCAACCACACCTCCGCCCTCAAGCAACAATACTGCGGAACCCGTGCAGATGTGGGCTCTTGTAAACTTGGTGCTAAGCATAGCAGGTCTAATACTAGCCATAGCAATAGGCATCTGCGTACTACTACAACACAAGAAAAAACAAAAGAAAACAACCCAACCCAACAACAACGAAAGCCAACCCAACAACAAAGAAAACCAAAAACAGAAAAGCCAACACCGCAACCTCTGGCTAGCTGTAGCACTTGCCATGGGCATAGCAGGCATCATCGTATTCCTACTCACCGAAGACATGAGCAGAACAATGACTCTAGTAGATGGCTGGACTATCGTGAATGTCATAATATTTGCAGTACAGATCATAGCCATAGCATTTGTCTTCAAACACCAAAAGAACAGCAATGCAGACAACACAGAGGAGCCTAACTCCTCTGCACCTACATTCGACACACAATAACCTTTTTATTTTTTTATTAAAGCCTGAACTTGGCACTTTTGCCCATAGGTTATAACACCAATACTGGGAAGGTCACAAACCTGTTGATCTTATTAAAAAGAGCCTAATATGTTGATGTTAGTGTTTGTTTTTATTACTGGTTTATCTATGTACCCATATATAAGCTGAGACATGTGTGGTTTTACGGCTTAGAAGTATTGTTAAGTAGCCTGCTTGATGTAGAGGTAAATTGTGTGTGATGGGTGACCTAGTTGTGGGTTTTCACAGAATTTCTCAATTTTTTCTGGGTGCCATCCCATGATTTCGTAATCGTGTGATATTATGCGTGTTCCTGGTTTGAGGTCGCGTTCTAGTTTGGGTTTGATTTTTTCGTTGGCGCTTGTTGTTAAATATAGGTAGACTACATCGGCGGTGATTAGGCTGACATTGAATATGTCATCGTTTATGATGGTTACTTGGTTTTCTAAGCCGTTTTCGTGGATGGTGGTGAGTGCTTTTTTTGCTAGGTCTTCGCGGAGTTCGATGCCGATGCTTTGGGCGCCAAAAAGTTTTGCGGCCATAATAACTGTTCGCCCATCGCCTGCACCTATATCGACGAAAACTTCTTTGGGTTTTAACTCTGCGAGTTTTAGCATGTACTCTACAACACTATTTGAGCTTGGAACAAACGGGGAGAGAGACATTCTATTCATCCTCCAGTTGTATGGTTTTAGGTTACGTAGGTTTCTTTTTTGGTTTGGTGGGGTCTGCGTGCTTCTCCGCATTTATTGCAGCTTTGTGCACAGAGATCAATGTATTTTTCTTCGTTTTCTACAACGATAGCGGCGGCTTTGGCGCATAATTGGCTTGGTTCGCGGCATCCTTCTTTGGCGCATAGTTCTGAGATGTATTGGCAGATTTCTTTGACGTCTTGGGGTTCTAGGACCGCTCTTTGGGTGCGTATTAGCAGGCAGAGTTCTCGGGCCATGACGCAGGTTTTTATGAATTTTATACGTTCTAAAATTTCTTCGCGCAGTTTTTTTCGGCTTATTTCCACATGTTCCTCTCCTTGTGCAACAAGCGCAAACAACCAACAGAATAGACGGTTCTACACTTAAAAAGGTGCTGTTAACCTGTTTAAGCGTTGCAAAACAGCTAAATAAGTTCCCGATAATTTTTCAAAGGCATGATGTATGTGATTATCGAGCATAAACCAAAGATCCTGCTCACGATAATCCTAATAGCCTTGGCCCTAAACACCTACACCTTCACTCTGGGCTACTCCTCAGCATCCTCCGCGGTTCTAGAAGAGTACGCTAACGATTTCTCTGCCTACTACATCGGTGCCTGGCGGCTTTTCCACAACCCCACCCAAATCTACGCATCTGGCCACCATCTCCCCGGCGATTATCTAATCGAACCAACCCCACAAATATTCAAATACACACCCTCCTTTTTGGTGTTTTTTACCCCCCTTTTGGCACTTAGCTATCAAGATGCACTAAACCTCTTTGATATCCTCCAGTTTCTCTCAGTTTTTGCCTCCGCCTTTTTTACTTACCACCTTGTCAAAAACAAAAACCTCATCCTATCAAGCATTGCGATCCTTGTGATTTTGCTGGCCCCTGCTGCACTGAGCTTTGATGCTAAAATCATTTTTCAAGGCTACTACTGGGGCTACACCATGGCAAATGCCCACATACTCCAAACCGCCCTAATTGTGGGCGCTCTATACTTTGCTTACACTAAAAAACCCTGGCTCTGCGCGTTTATGGTGGGTGTTGCATGTTTTGACCCTCGCATTGTTCTGTTGGCCTTGCCATTGCTAATCTGGTACAGCCGAGTCGCATTGCCTAAAACGGTGCTTGCAAGCATCGGTTTTATCGTTGCGCTTAATGTTCCGTTTTTCTTCTACCAAAACATCGGCCAAACCTTTCTACAAACACAAGTCCAAGGAAGCATCATCACCCAAATGTATGCCTACAACTGGGTCCCCATACTTGCCGTTATCACCTTAACCCTAATCGAAGCTATCTATCTGATATCAAGATATTTTACAAAACCCTGACATATAGAGCAAAACCCCCTTTAAGCGGCTTTAGTGGTGGTGTTTGTATTTTGTGGTGGTCTCGTTGTTAGTGAGGTTTGGTTGTGCTATAAAATATTGTTTGGTTTTTTTGTTAAAAGGTTGGGTTTTATTGGTGTTTTTGTGATAATTCTGTATTTGTTTATGAATACTTTTGACATGTAAATCAATATGCTTCTATAGAATTGACATAAACCTGTCTAATATCTATGGAAAAAAAGAAAATATCTGTGAAAAAACTATGGAAACTCTTTTATTCTATCCTGCTAAAGGGCATGAAGCGATAATACGGAGGAAATTTGTACAATGGCTAAATGTCCAAAATGCGGAACAGAAGTTGCCAAACCAAAAAAAACCTGGAAAATGGCAGGCCGCCCAGATAAAGCAGGCAAACGAATGCAACTAGAAATCGGCCTCTACGAATGCTCCAAATGCAGCAACGTATTCCGCGAAGTCTTAAGCAAAAGCAAAATCTAAACACACAAAAAGTGCAATCGAAGCACTCTCTATTTTTCTTTATCTAAAACTAACCTTAAAACCCACACACTCAACTCACAAAACCCGTTGAATCACCCGCACCATCAAAGACCCCTAACCCACTACCCAACCTCATAATACTGCTCACCCTGCTTATCACCACCGAATTTGTCATCCCCCTAATCAAAACACAAAACAAAAAAACAATACCCAAAACAACCACAAATAGCTCATGCCACGCCATAGATGTATTTATAACAAGCAATCAATAAGTGACTATTGATTGTTGGCATAGAGGAGAACTGATTGCCTGAACTTAAAGCTTCAATAAGTATCGAAAACGTTGTTGCGTCCGCAACGCTCAACCAAAAAGTGGATCTAAACTCCGTCGTTAAAGGCTACCCCGGAGTAGAATACCGTCCCCAACAATTCCCCGGCCTAGTTTTCCGACTAAAACGCCCAAAAACCGCCACCCTGATCTTTAGCTCAGGCAAAATGGTCTGCACAGGCGCCAAATCAGAAAAAGAAGCCAAACGTGCCGTCGTAAAAGTAATCAAAGAACTCAAAAAAGGCGGCATAATAATCATAAGCAAACCCGAACTAAAAATCCAAAACATCGTAGCATCCGGCATCCTAGGCGGCATGATAGACCTCGAAAAAGCCGCTTACACCCTAGGTCATGCAATGTATGAACCCGAACAATTCCCCGGCCTAATCTACCGCATGACCGACCCCAAAGTAGTAATCCTGCTCTTTGCCAGCGGCAAACTCGTCTGCACAGGCGCCAAAAAAGAAGCAGACGTCTATATCTCAGTAGAAAAACTGCACACCCTACTCGAAGAAACCAACCTCATATTCTACGAATAAATTTGAGGCGTTGTGCGCCTTGAAATTTATGATGTAAGCTGACGGTGCAGTTTAAAAAAAGAACTTATCTGTTGCAGAAACAACTTGCTTTGCTATGATTCGCATTGACATATATGGGGTTAATATGCATATGTTGCTATATCTGATGGGGTGGGAGGAGGACAGTAATAAATGGATTTTAAAACATGCAAACTTTTAGGCGGTATAGGTTCATTATTAATTTTCCTTGAAGTGATTCCAACATTAGTGACTTCCTTTACAGGTGTTGCTTTCTATGGTATACTGCGTATCCTTGGTATTGTCTTTGTTTTGTTCAGTCTTTATAATTTAGCAAATTTTTACCAAGTCCAGTCCATATTTACCAATGCAAAATTGGGTGCTATAGTGGCAATAGTTGGCACTATTTTTGGTGCGGTATGGGGTGTATTTCTTTTACCAACAACCGTCAGTGTAACTTATTTTGTTAGCCTTTTGCTATTTCTTGGTGTATCAATAGTGTTTTTTATAATTGCGGCGGTTTTTGTGCAACGTTCTCTAAATGAACTTGCCGCGCGTTCAGGTGTGTCTCAATTTGTAACCGCTGGTCGGTTGCTATACTTTGGCGCTTTACTTTTCATACTTGTTTTACCTATTATAGTTCTGGGGGTGGGTTTTCTAGTGCTTGCAAGTGCCTTTTTTAAAATGAAACCTCCTGTCTCTGCTACAGTAGCTCCCGATACAGTCATCAGTATGGATTCAACCAATAAAGAGCGGTTCTGAATTTGAGTTTTCTTTCTACCTTTGTTTACGTGTGGATTTGGCTGTTATCGTCTTTCTTTTTTTCTGATGATCATAAGCGATACTGCGGCTAAGACAACAAGTGTTACTATGGTTGCGAGGATATACTCGATGGGTATGTCCTTTACTGTGTTTGGTTCATCTGGGGCAGGTGATGTGAGTGAGGGGTCTTGTGGTCCCATTTCATTGGGTAGGTCATAGGCATGCATGAGTGGATAGTGATCTACGCTTTCGCCGCCCCAGTAGTGGTCAGTGCCATTCCAGATGTCTGTTCCAAATACAAATTTGATAAAATAGGCGGTGTCGCCTATGCCTGAATTGTATCTCTCAGTGGCATTGGGGTATTTTGTGGTGTAGTCATTCCAATAGTTTCCTCTTGTACCATTGTCCCAGTTTCCAGACGGTGACATTGGGGGACTAATTGGCATGCCGGGCTGAGTGTTGGAATGGACTCTGAGCATTTGTGTGTTGTTCACGAAGTTATTTAGATATATTACCTGTTGTCCTGCAGTGTTGCTTCCAACTTTATTACCCAAGTCCAATACCATATTGTTGTTGGTGATGTTGTTTTGGGTTATTGTTGTTCCGTCGCTGTTTAGTATCTCAAATGCCTGACCGTTGTTGGTTATTTGATTGTTAATTATTAGATTGTTGTCTCCGGTGCTGATTACTGCATCAGTTTTAATGTAGATTCCTTGAGTGTTTTGTTGTATGATATTTTTACTGATGATATAGTTTGCGGCGTATATTGTAATGGCTCGATAGTTGTCAGTAAATAGGTTGGCTGTTATGGTGTTATTGTTGTATGCACCATATATGCCTGCGGTCCAGCCGATTATGCGGCAGTTGGTGATGGTTATGTTGCTTGCCCACAGCGATATGGCTGTGCCTGCTGATCCTTGGAGGGTGTGGTTGGCTCCGTTTAGTGTAATGTTGTCTCTTTTGATCTCAATAGGCAATGTGAGATCGGCTGTTAAGGTATAGGTGTCATCGTCTTTTTGAATGCCGCTTGGTGGGTCAACAGTGCCATCGGGTAATATTGTGATGACTGAAACTTGCGCATTTGCGCTTTTGATAACTATGCCAAAAGAACATGTTAATAGTAGTATAGTCAACGTTATTGCAATGGTGCTGTTTTTCACAAGTGTTCCCTGATGTGTGGATGCATAGCCCTGTTTTTAGTTCTACGTTTGGAACATACTGTTCCAGATGCGGAACAATAAAAAATCTGTATGTGATGTGGTTATGCTCTAATAGAAAGTTGAAAAATTCAATATGTTGAGTTTTATGGTGTGCTATCTATAACTTGTGTGGTGGTTGATAAATTGAAATATGCACATGCTCTGAGAATTTGTTAAAATTTTGGGGGTTGGAAGTTAGTAGTCTTCCATTTGATAGAGGTCCAGATCGAGGTTGAGGGTTTTTTCTGGACCGTGGCAGTCTTCTAGGTCATAGAGGCTGCTTGTGACGTTTTCGATGGTGCTCTTTTTTGTTGTCATTTTGGCTTTAACCATCCTTGTTTTTGTTTTTGCCGCTTTGGGTTTGCGGGTTATGCCTGGTGCGGTTATGGCTAGGGGGGTCTCGATGATTGTGGGTGCAACTTCGATTTTTGCGTCGTCAGGGGTGAGGTTGCATTTTAATTCGTCGAGGTGTTTAGTCAACGCCTTTGCGCCTCCAGACTTCTGCGCTGATTAGGTCTCGTATGGCTACTCGGATAGCTTCGGCTCGGTTGGGGTAGAATCTTTCGTCTACCAGCTGATCCAAAGCTTTAATATACGTTTCAGGTAGATACAGAGTGATTAGTTTCAAGTGGTTATTCTTCCCTGCGGCTTACAGCTATACAACGTTATTGGGCCCTTATACTTCTACATATTATGTGACAAATATGTACATAACATGTTGGTTACATTCCTTATAAATAAAAAAACATTCATATGTCACATATCTGTCAATTCCCGACAAACACACAACACATTTTTATGCCCAGAAGTAGCAACTAGCAAGAAAACAAATGCACACCGTTTTCATAAAAAACTATGGCTGCGCCAGCAACACCGCCGACGCCGAAACAATCGCAGGATGTCTAAAACAAGCAGGCTACCCCCTCAGCACAAACGAAACAGAAGCCGACATCATAATCTACAACACCTGCGCAGTCAAAGGCCCAACAGAAAACCGTATCATAAGCGACATAAAAAAAACTCCCAAAAACAAAAAAATCATCCTCACCGGATGCCTACCCAAAATCAGCCTCGAACGCCTAACCAAAGAAGTCCACTTCGACGCCGCCACAGGACCCTCAACCGGCAAAGAACTCCCAAACATAATCCAACAAATCCTACAAAACCAAAAACCCATACTCCTAACACCACCCAAAGAAAAACCCCCCCTCACCCTACCCAAACTCCCAACAAACCCCCTCATCAGCATAATCCCCATAAACAATGGATGCCTAGGAAAATGCTCCTACTGCTGTGTCGTACACGCCCGAGGCCACCTCCAAAGCTACACCATACCCCAAATCACCCAACGCATCCAAACCGACCATCAAACAGGCTACCAAGAATTCTGGCTAACCTCCCAAGACACCGCCAGCTACGGCCAAGACATAAACACAAACCTCACAGAACTACTCCACACAATCCAAACCATCCCCGGAAACTTTTACATCCGAATCGGCATGATGACCCCCAACCTAGTCACACCCATACAACCCCAACTCATCAACGCACTAAAAAACCCCCGAATCTTTAAATTCCTACACCTACCCCTCCAAAGCGGCGACAACACCATCCTAGCCGCCATGAACCGATTCTACACCGCAGAAGACTTCCAAACAATCACCCAAACCTTCAAAGAAACATTCCCCAACCTAACCCTAGCAACCGATATTATCGTAGGCTTCCCAGGCGAAACAACCCAAGCCTTCAACAACACCCTAAACATCCTAAAAAAAACCCAACCCGACATCATCAACGTCTCAAAATTCTTCGCCCGACCAAAAACCCCCGCCTGGCACATACGCGAAGGATTAGTAGATAAAGAAGAAATCAAACACCGAAGCACCCTCACCGCCGAACTAGCCAAACAAATCTCCACCCAACGCAACAAAACCTGGATCGGCTGGAGCGGCGAAGTACTAGTAGATGAAAAAGGCAAAATACCCAACACTTGGATCAGCCGAAACTTTGCCTACAAACCCATAGTCATCCAAAGCAACACCCTGTTGCTGGGCAAAACTCTGCAAGTTGAAATAGTTGATGCCTCTCAAACATATCTAAAAGGAAAAATCCTCACCAACTAAAAAGAATGGATCTGTTGCACCAGTAACCAACCCATAAAAGGGTAGTTAGGGTGCAGTTATGGCTTTGTGTATTGCTGTGGCAATTATTTGCGCGGCAGGCTCATTACCACTGATATCAGGTGACTGTGTCGGATGAATACCATCAGGGAAATATTCGGGATGATCCACCAAAAGCGAATACACATCAATAACCTGAAGATTTGTGTTGCTTCCCACTTGTTTGATGCTGGGCAGAATGGTCTGCTCAAAGTATGTGGGGCTTATAGCTCCTCCACAATCGCTAAAAATTGGCGGGGGTTGCACCAGCCAAATTTTTGGATTACTTGGCAACCTCTGGAAAGACCGAATTAGCGCAGTGTAATCATCCACAAAGGTGGTATTGTATTGAAACAGACTGGGCTGGGCATCATTTGTCCCCAGCATGATAATCACTATCTCGGGGTTAAAGTCTAGGGCACTTAGAAACGCCTTTGTATTCATATAGGGCGTCTCCGATGCCAAGGCAACGGTGGTGCCGCCAACCCCAAAATTATGCAAATCATAACCTTTGCCTAGTTTTCCCATAAGCTGATAGGGATACTCGGTTGATTGCGTGAGACTATCTCCAACACATGCAACTCGAATACCTGAGTGATCATGATTATGATCTGTGTCATTGGTTTGGCCAATAAAGCCAATTAAACATGCTGTTATACCCGATGATGCAAGCAAGATGATTATACCTACTGATACTATACGAGACAACTTTTTATTCAATTTAGCATCTCACAGTAATATATCGTCCTAGACTCTATATTGACTATAGCGAACTCTAAATATAAATTTTTCACAACCCCATTCATCTGCAGATTGTTAGTTGACTACCTTATCTAACCCAGGTATTTTTCTAAGCACAAGAATTATACCCAATGAAACAAACAGCGTGATAACCGTAAGCAACGGAACCTCAATTATGGGATTGAGTATTTCACGGTTGAGCATAAAGCCCAAGTAACCCTGCTGGATAGTTTCAAGCACAATAACATGAACAAAAAAGATGCCAAATGTGTTGGCACTAACTAATTCTAAGAGTTTATTCCCTCTGCTGGCCGGATTGGTTTTTTGTTCTGGTGCTGAAGTCTTATCTTTTAAGAGTAGAAACGCCATAACAGCTGTAAAAAGTACTGTAGGACTAAGGTATGCTTGGAAGAGATACATGCCTTCTCCCGCACCTGAAGCCGCTAGTACATATGTGGCTAGGGCCGTTAATGAGATTCCCAGAAGCATCAATGCTCCTGTTATTCTGCGACGGACCTGTACCGAGCAGAGGTATATGCCTAAAACAAAGTAGCCTATATAACCTGACATAATGAAGACATTGCTGTTGAGCTGATAGGGAAACATGGGTCCTATAAAGGGCAAAATAGACACACTGATGAACCATATTGCCATAAAATACTTGATAAGCGTCTGGCTTGCATGGGTCATGATTACCCGCAGAAGAGGCGTTAAAATGTAGAGCCCAAAAAGCACATAGACATACCAGAACTGGGTGTAGGCTCCATTTAGGGTGCCCTGCACAAGAACGCCTAAGCTAAAGGGTCTGTTTTGAACTAAAAACACCCAGACAAAATAAATGCCCGTCCAAAATAAAAAAGGCTTACCGATTCGAGCGACACGTTTTTTGAAAAACTCTCTAAGGGTCTCGTTTTCTTTGATTTTCTCAGGATGCAACAAAAGTAACCCAGACACCATTAAAAACAGAGGCACACCCAATACTGCAAAACTTTGATAGATAAGCACTACCGACCAGCTTGTCATTGCCACTGGTGTTAGCTGATTTAACTCTTGACCACTTATGGACCATCGGCCTGCAACATGAACCATAATCGCCGCTATGATTGCTACGGTCTTAAGCAAATCAATATGGACATTGCTTAGTTTAATCTGATTAAGCCTCTCCATCTTAACCTAAATTCAAAAAACAAACCCTAATGTTATATAGTTTTATTATTAAACCACAAAAATCAATATTGATTTTAGCAGTTGTTTGTGAGGTTCTATTATCTGTTTTATGCCCCTTGTGGCTGCAATGTGTTATTGCGCAGGCTTATATGTGGCGCCATCTGAGCTTTTATTAAGAAAGGGCTTTTTTTGAATAGAGTAATCCTGCAGAAGGCTGGCCTGTCATCTCTTAGTGGTGCTCAACCCCAGACACAACCCGCCAATCATCAAGTTTTAACGCTGGATAGAGCACTGATTTTAAGTGGTCACCAGCCTACTTTTCTGCCCTACCCCGGATTTTTCTACCGTATGTACCATTCAAACATTATGGATATTTGTCCCTACGATCCGCTGAGTCGTCACAGCGATCGCTATCAACACCGCGTCAAAATCGGCACCGATACCAGCTGGAGGTGGCTTACCCTGCCTCTTGAGGCCTCCAGTGGCTGCACGATTATGGCGGCTAAACTTAAAACTAACTTGATGAGCGAGCGCTGGTCTGAACTCGAACATGTCTATCACAAATATCCAATGTGGAGCCAATACAAAGATGCCTTAAAAGAGATTTTTTTGGGATATACCTATCTTTGGGAGCTCAACCTTAGGTTGATACTTTGGTTGCGGGATTTGTTGGGTATCAAAACTTATCTCTCCATCTCCTATGGGGCAGAGGGGGTTGATACAACTGAGCGGGTGGCTTCCCAGTTTAGTGCCTATGGCTCAGTTGTATATCTAGCAGGCAAGGGCGGTCTCAAATATTTAGATATGAAAAAATATGAACACCTAACCAATTCCACCTTGGCCATAGTTACCTATACTCCGCCTCATCCCTTCTCAGAGGTCTCTATTTTAACTCCTCTTATGCTCTATCCGCCCCAAAAAGTTCTCGAAATCCTAAACATCCGTCGAGAACTCATAAAAGTGCTGGTTAACGGCGAAGAATACAGCGTCAACTATCTAAACAGCTAAAAAACACTGCCCATGGTCATAAGTTTGAGATAGATGGCTTTTGCTGCATACAAGCGATTCTCTGATTGCTGATAAATCACCGATTTAGAATTGTTGATGACCTCAGGGCTGATTTCATAACCGCGATGAATAGGCATATCATGCATAATGATGGCTTCACTACCCCTTAGCAGATCAGAGTTGATTTGGTAGGGCATCATGAGTTTGATGCGTTTCTCTTTTTCCGTCTCAAATTTAGGATCGGTAAAGAATTCCATATCAATCCAAGTATCAGTGTAGACAAAATCTGCCTCAGCTACAGCTTTTTTGACATCTAGACTCTCTTCCCAAAGCCCAGTCTTTTTTGCCTCCAAGAGCAACGCGTCATCACGTGCCGCCTCATTAAAGAGTGGAGTTACAGTGGTCAGTTTAATCCCTGTTTTAGAGGTCGCTTCGATGAGACTGTTGGTAACATTGTTATGCACCCCAATATAGACCAGCTTAGCCCCCGCAAGCTTGCCGCGCGTTTCTTTTATGGTGACCAAATCAGCTAAAACTTGACTGGGATGATACTTTTCATCACAACCATTAACTATAGGCACCCGTGACACCGCCGTCATTTTCTGTAAATCACTGTTAAAGAGCAACCTTGCCATGATACAGTCTACATTACGTGAAAGAAACGCGATTTCATCGCCTATATCAGCTAAGGTAAAGTTTGTGCTTTTCCAATCAATAAAGAGTGCATGCCCACCCAACTGGGTCATTGCAACCTCAAAACTAACCCGGGTACGAGTACTTGTTTTCTGAAAAATCAATGCCGCCGATTTGCCCTCAAGAACTTTGAGAAACTTGGCGGGATTCTGCTTTGTTTCTATGGCTAAATCCACAAACGCCTCAAGATCTTGACCCGTAAATCCCTTAAAGTTAATTAAATGCATCTTTATCCAGCAATTCAATCAGCCAAACAATAATAAGCTTAGTGCTCCCAAACAACGCTTAACTCTAACAAACTTCTAACACCTAATACCGTAAATCTTGTCTCAGTGAGGCACCTGCGGTTTGCTTTTATTGTGGAGAGGTAAAATTTTTACCCCTCAAAATGCAGATACCTTTGAACTCCGATGATACTGATAGTCTACTCAACCCTTGATATTGCAGGCATAAACATTGCTCAACAAATTCTCAAACACTGCCCCTTCACAAAATCCACCCAAACCTACCAAACCCTCCCCCTCTACACCGCCGATATCAACGGCCACCCAACTACCATGGTTGCCCTTCAAAAAGAAGCAATCTGTGCCCAATATCTCCCAGACGACTATCCAGATGCAGAACTCATTGTGTTTATCTCACGCCATACCAGCCAAAGCGGCAAACCCACCCTAACCGTACACGCCCCAGGAAACTTTGATAATGCAGAATTTGGCGGCTACCCAAAAACCCTCTCAATTGCCCCAGCCCTTGCCATGCAAACAGCACTACGCGCCCTAGCGCACTACAAAGAAAATCTATCTCTGAATGATTATCAAGTTTCCTACGAATGCACCCACCATGGACCCAGCTTAGCTGTGCCTGCCATGTTTGTAGAACTGGGTAGCTCACCAGCACAATGGCGCGATACATACGCTGCAAAAGCCGTCGCACACAGCGCCCTAAATGCCATCTCTACCTTTACAAAAACACCTGCCTCAGCAGTTTTAGGCATCGGCGGAACCCACTACAACGAAAAATTTACAACCCTCTCACTAACCGGCACTGTCTCATTTGGACATATGATTCCAAAATATGCACTCTCCAACATAGACGCCGCTATGATCAAACAATGTATCAAACAAACCTCTGAGACAGTACACCTAGCGATGCTTGACTGGAAAGGTATCGCCAGCAAAGACAAACCCAACATACTCACAGCATTGGAACAAGCCGACTTACCCTGTCAAAAAATTTAGTTCTGCTGTGTTGTGGATTGTCTGCTGGTCTGCTGGTGCACGGTGTCTATGATATATTTTTGTATAGGCGCTAATTTTTCTGGCGGGAAAAATAATATAAAATTCTGACTGGACATTTTTGATAGATATGCTGAGAGTAAACTTCATATGACATGGTTATTAACAGTAACTAACTACAAACGAGTAGTTTAGTGCTAAAGGTGTAATAAAATGAAATATTTAAAACGCCTGATAAGGGGAAAATGGAAATGAAAAAAGAAACTATATTTGCCCTTTTCGTTATAACCTTGCTCTCATTTGCGTTGATTGCTGGAATTACCCCAGCAAATGCCGAAGACACCGAACCTGAAATCACCCAAACACCACCCAAACCAAACGATACTTCAAGTAACGATGCAGTATTTACCGGTGATGCCGAATTAGGAAGACAACTGCAGGAGCTAATAAATTCAGATTATTTTAAACAACTTGTAGAGCAGTGGCGCGCAGAAAAAGCCGCCCAAGACCCCGGATATGAATTCGAAGATATAATCAACACAAAAGACACAACACCTGCTCAAACTGGGAATCTGCCTGCACACAGTCCTGAAGCACCTGCTCAATCTGATTCAACGCCCGGCCCAATCTATGCCTCAGAGCAAACTGACTCACAAACAGATACACCAATGACAGAGTTTAATTTGACTAAGTATAGTTTGGTGATTATTCTGTGTATTATCCTGCCGATGCTGAGTATTGCGTTTGTGTATAAGAAAAGTAAGACTGCAAGACAAAAAAAGTAGGTTAGCTTGGGGTTGTCAGTTGTTTGATGCAAAAACAGTGTGCGTAAGTAGCTTGCTGATGGCTTTCTGTCGATGTTTTTAGCCCTGTCACATTTTGTGTTACGTCATCGTGTTCTGCTATGTAGTGGCCATGGCGTTGGCTGTTATTATTTTCACTAAGAAGCAATGGGGGAATGTTTAATAGATCATATCGAGTAGCTTTTAAACTTAAAAATTACAGTAATGTTTATTATATCTAAGTGAAATCTTGAAGGTGCGGTAAAAAATGGGAATCAAATCTTGGCTTCAGCGAGCGGCAAGGACCTTAAAGTTAGCCGTTAAACCGGGACGTGAAGAGCTTTGGCTCTCAATTAAAATCAGCCTGTTAGGTATTGGCGCAGTTGGCTTAATTGGATTTGTAATCAAACTGATTGCGTCTTTTCTCAACGTGCCCGTAGCTTAAACGAAAGTGACTTGATATGGATAAAAAAGAAGGGCTCACACAAGTAAAAATATTTGCAATTAAAACCACCACTGGACAGGAACGTAACGTGGCGCGTTTGATTGCCTCAAAAGTAGAGATGACCCACATTTCGATAAAGGCTCTTCTGGTTCCAGATACACTCAAGGGTTATGTATTCATTGAAGCAGATGGTCCTCATCTTGTCGAAGAAGCAATCTCTGGTATTCGTCATGTTCGAAGCCGAATTCCGGGATTGATTAGCTTTAACGAAATTGAACGCTATATCGTCCGTAAACCCGTTATGGAAGACCTCAATGAGGATGATGTGGTTGAAATCACCGGCGGTCCCTTCAAGGGTATGCGTGCTAAAATCACTCGGCTCGACAAATCTAAAGGTGAAGTTACCCTCGAATTGCTTGAGGCAACTTTCACTTTGCCCATCACAGTACATTCAGACTATGTAAAACTCGTAGAAAAAGCAAAAGCATAAAGTGAAAATCTATGGCAGATAAAAAAGTTGTAGAATTAATCGTCAGCGGCGGTCAA
>JAIRQQ010000032.1 GCA_031256395.1 Nitrososphaerota archaeon | reverse complement strand
GGAGTTGCCCGCTTTTAACTGTTTTTTCAGAACCACAATTTTTACATTCAACCATAACAGCCACCGGCTGAATTAATATAAACACACCCTACAATATATCTATTGGTCAACACTCTCTTATTGAGCAAGGTACTCCTGTTGAGCTTATTAGAAGGCATGTGGGCACCGAAGTTTTAGAAATGGACTATGATCAGAATTTGATGCCGATTCTCAAGGAGGTGTTTGGGGAGGTTCGTATGGAGCGTTTGGGTGATCGGCTACAGATATTTACTGATCAGCCGCATGGGGTGTTTGAGGGGTTTTTAAAGGAACATAAACTCCAAAATGTATCGATACGCAATGCCAACATGGAAGATGTTTTTTTAAAATTAACTGGCAGAGGCTTAAGAGAAGCATGAGTGAAGTACACATCCGTAAATCCCCCGCAAAATTCTCCATACCCCACTTATCGTATCGGGCCTGGAGGGTATGGCGTCGTAACATTGATGTTTTCTTCAAAACCATCAAAGTTAATTTTTTTCCATCTCTTTTGGAACCGATTCTCTATCTTTTTGCCTTTGGGTTTGGTTTAGGAGGTTTTATTCCCAATATAGCCGGACAGCCCTACATCAATTTTATCGCGCCTGCATTAGTGGCGGTGGCCATCATGAATGGAGCTTTCTATGAGTGTACGTTTGCATCGTTTGTTCGTATGTATTTTCAGAAGACCTTTGATGCCATAGTTGCTACACCTGTTAGTGTGGAAGAAGTTGTTGCCGGTGAGATGTTATGGGGTGCTACCCGAGCTACCATAAATGCGTCGATTGTTTTGTTGGTTGTTGCTGTGGCAGGTTTGTTTACACCGGTACCTTTGGTTAGTTCACCGTTGTTTTTGCTTGTTGTGCCTCTTGCTTTTTTTGGCGGGCTTCTTTTTGCATCCATTGCTATGTGTTTTACAGCCGCGGCATCCAATATTGACTTCTTTAATTATCCCACCTTTCTTTTCTTAACGCCCATGTTTTTTTTGTGTGGGACTTTTTTTCCGCTGACTTCTCTTCCGATTGCTGCACAGGGGTTAGCCATGGCGATTTTGCCGCTAACACATGTCATAAACGCAACTCGTGCCATCTTGGTGGGTAGTGTGGAACCGATTCTGGGTTTAGACACAGGCACCCTTCTTCTATTTAGTTTCATTTGGTTGGCAAGTGTTACCTGTTTCTTTTTTGTGTTAAGCATCAACTTGATGAAAAAACGCTTAACAAGCTAAAGGTTAAGCTATCACCAGCAGATATGTTTGACTCAGTAAAACGGTCTGATACATCAAAAAAGATAATTTAACAACATTTTTGACTATAAACTATGACGTAAGATATCAAGTTAGCCCATAATAGACAAACAACTAAATAGGCGTTTATCTAACAGATTTTCAGAGGAATAACAATGAGCTTAGACATGAATACAAGTAAAACAGTAGGCGGTATAGGCGCACTTTTGCTATTTATTGGTGTACTCACGCTTTTCTCAGGAGTCCCATATCTCTTTATTATCATGATGGGGTTAGGAACAACTCTGGTATTAGCTGGATTGTATGGTTTAAGTGGGCACTATCATGAATCGGGCATCTTTAAAAAGTCACTTATCGGTGTAGTCACTGGAATAATCGGCATAGCTTTAGTGATAATAATCTTTTTTGCATTTATCGTACCAAGCAGTATCACTGCAGTACAGTCAATGTTTCCTGGATGGGACGGCGACATAAACACACTGCCAAACATTACTCCAGACATAGATAATATGGATTTATCGATGCTTTACCCACTGCTTACTAGCCTACTTGTTATGTTTGTAGTTATGGGTATTTTTGCCACGGTCACAACGTTCTTTATTAGACAGTCGCTAAAACAACTCAGAGAAAAATCAGATGTTGGCTTATTTGAAACTACAGGCACATTAATGCTCATCAGCGGATTTTTGACGTTCATCTTGATAGGCTATATTTTACTCTGGATATCATTTCTGCTTTTAACAATTGCATTCTTCCAGATTAAACCTCAAGAACCAACCCCAATCCAGTACGACACATACCAATCACCGCCACCACAACCACTCCAATAACTACCTAACCAACCTCTTTTTTATTTTTCAAAAGCTCTAAAAATATAATTTATTAAAAAGTTACTCGAAAAGACCTCACGCATACACAGGTATTTTGCATACTTCTAAAGGTAGTACCCAAAGGGTTGCAATAGCGGAATTGACGAGGCCAATAACCTATTTAATAGGTTCAATCTTCCGCAGAAATTACAAGAGTACACAAGCTATTTTTGCTGTAATCTGTTGAAAGGAATTAAAGCTGGCTAACATGTAAGGGTCACTATAAAGATAGCAAATATTGTTGCAGTATAGACCATAAAATAATTAAAAAGAAAAGAATAAAGAAAGAATAGGGGTGTTTTAGTTTTTGATTTTTCGTTTATGTGCTATGGTTCCAACTATTGCCACAGCAATCGCGGCTACGGTGATAATTATTGCATAGGTTGTCCAGTTTGCATTGTTATTTGCTGGTTGGGTGTTTGCGGATGTTGCGTCAAGATCTAGTGCTATTTGGTGGATGCTGTGAGTATAGGAGAAGCTGATTAGCCATGAGTCGCCTTTGGATGTGCTACTAAAGTCTATTTGGTTGTTGTCATCGATGTATGCTTTGAGTGTAGATATACTGTTAAGGGTGGCTTTGGGGATGTAGATGTTTACAGATCCGGTTGTGCCTGTGGGGCCTTCTACGGTGAAGGTTAGGCGTTTGTTGTCGGGGTCGAATTTGAATTCGCGTATGGTAGAGTTAGAGTTTATGGTAAACATGTTACTGTCAGGGTTTTCGGGGTTGTCGGGTATAATGGCTAGGTTTATTGTTTTTTCGCTCAGGGCGGTTGTTTGGGTTGCTTCAACGGTTGCTTTGATTAGGTAGTTACCGGTGACATCAGGTGTCCAAACAACTGAGAATGTGCCATCTGTTGTTGTTTGTGCGAGTGTTAGACTCTCCCAGGTGCGGCCGCCTGTAACACTGTATGAGATAAGAACGGCTTTATCGGATAGGGGCTTGTTGTTTAGTGTTACAGATCCGTTGATGTTGACTCTAAAGAGAGAGCCGGCTACTGTGCTTATGCCGGAGAGGTCGATGTTGGGTGTTGCTGTTGGTGGTGGTTGTGTGGGTGTGATTGTTGGTGTTGGAG
>JAIRQQ010000023.1 GCA_031256395.1 Nitrososphaerota archaeon | reverse complement strand
TTTGTAGACTATGGCTGCTTCTCGAAAATCTACACTATACGTCATAACAACACAATAGCATAACGCAAAATTTAAACTAGTCTGCTATATTGTTTCAAAAGTGTTATTAGATAGTATTGTGTCTTTATAGTTGGTAGTCTGGGCGGAGCGCGTCATAATTCACCATATCACCTGACGTTTCATTATAATTCGCCCTGCCCAAACTGCCATTACACCCATTAGTTTAATCTGTAGTTAATATATTATTGCAAATACCGTAATGACTATGATATATTGTACTGCTTATAGTGTATTATACTGACTATAGTGTATTTGCACTAATTTTTGTTATTCTATGTTTGCTCTATATTCTGTGGGGTCTGCAGTACCTGCGGCGATAAAGGCATTTCTACGATTAACACAAGCTTCACATCGCCCACAATGTATGCTCTCATCAAGATAACATGACCACGTAAACTCAAAAGGCACACCCAACTTGCACCCCACCTCTATAACCTCCGATTTGAGTTTATTGCTAAAGGGCGCCTCTATGCTAATATTATGCTCCGTCCCCAGCTGAGCCGCTTTCTCAAAAGCTTCATAGAACTCACGCCTGCAATCAGCATAACAAGCCTCATCTGAACCCTGCGCACCATAAAAAATCTGATCCGCACCCACCACTATAGCATAAGCAACAGCCGCAGAAAGAAAAATCGCATTACGAAACGGCACAATAATAGCATCACTAAACTCTGAGGTAAGCGGAATATCACGGCTCACCAAAGATGTTGCACCCCCATAGATATCTCGAAGCGCAGAAAAATCAATGACTTTGGTGGTAGTGTTGAGTGCCTGTGCAATTTTTTGCGCCGCCAAAGTTTCTTTGAGCGCAATCTGACCATAATTAAAAGTCAACGGATAGATCTGATAACCCTGCGCCTTAGCCCAATACGCAACAACCGCAGAATCCAAACCCCCACTTAACACAACCACACACTTTTTATTCTCACACATACTTTTCGCCTCTGTTAAACCATTCAAACACACCGCTTCGCTTAAGAACCATAAATACCGGCCATCCAAGAACCACACATGCAATAATGTTTCCAAACGTAACATAGGCAATAGTGGCTAGTAAGGGCAAGTTTACCACATAGTTGAGCATACAGCCAACTGTTACCCCCAATACTGCCGAGTAAGCAATGCCGGTTCCAATGACTGTGTAATCATTTTTTGTGCGCTTATAGACGTAGTAAATTACAAACGACATAACCAAAGACGGCAAAGTGTTTAGCAGATCAATAGGCCCAAGCTCAGGAGAATACAAATTGGCAACAAAAACGCCCATGGTCTGCCCAAAAACTCCTGCTATGCCCAAAAGCGGCACGGTTGCAAGCATCACATTAGCCACGCGAACTTGGATAGCCCCATAAGAGATAGGCTGGAAATAAACAGTCAGCGCCACATAGAGGGCGCCATATATTGCTATTATTGCTATATCTTTAGTTTGTATTTTCAATTATATTGCCTCCCTGATCCGGGTTTTATTTTTATTGGCGGAACGGATGGGAGACTTCACTCACCCGCCAATTGGCTGACTCAAAGATTGGGCACCATAAAAACATTTAGGCTTCTGCGGCTTTGAACAAGCGGATTTAACTTGTTGTGTACTTATGCTAAAGATCAGTTATGTTTTCTGGCCTAAAGTTCCTTGGTTTTTCTTTGGCGAAATATTAATTAGGTTCACAGAAAGATTACATGGTGCATCTTCCTTGAGTGGATGGCATTCCGCAAAACGGAGTTTTAGGGAGCACAAAACTATGTCACAAAATAATCCAGCTAATGAATTAGTCCTTAAGGGAACAACTACTATAGGCGTAGTCTGTACAGATGGGGTGATATTGGCCTCCGATACTCGTGTAACTATGGGTTACTATATTGCTCATACGGCAGGCAAAAAAGTCTACAAAATCGATGACCATATCGGCATGACTATTGCTGGCACAGTTGCTGATGCCCAGCGCGTCGTAGACATCCTAACTGCTAATGCCCACCTATACAAAATCAACATGAACCGCCCCATCCCTGTGGCTTCAGCTGCACGTTTAGTGGCAAATCTACTCTTCTCCGCACGCTACATCCCCTTATCAACTCAGGTTCTTGTTGGTGGTATTGATGATACTGGCTCCCATGTCTTCAACCTAGACCCCTATGGTAGCCTGCATGAGGAAAAAATGATCTCCACCGGCAGCGGCTCTCCTGTTGCTCTTGGTGTATTAGAAGACAAATTCAAAGAAAACAGCACCATAGCTGAAACTTTGCCAGTTATCGCCCGAGCTGTCAACGCCGCCATGAAACGCGACGTAGCCTCAGGCAACAACTACAACATCATAGTTATCAACCAACACGGTTACACCGAGCTAACCGCAGAAGAGAAAGCTAAACTGTTGCACGCAGGAAGTTAGAACTGTGGCACGAACCCAAGAAAAAGACAAAGATAAAATCGAAATAAGCCAATATATCCTCCAAAAAGTTCCCCGCGAAGCAGAGGTCACCCGTATAGAATACGAAGGCCCCATGCTCGCAGTCTACACCAAACGCCCCGAAATTTTAGTCGACCAAAGCAGCATCGTAGCTGAAATCGTCGGCGTCATCCGCAAAAGAATTGTCATACGGCCCGACCCCTCAGTTCGCATACCCGAGGTAGAAGCCGAAAAAATAACCCGCGAACTCATCGCACCCGAAGCTGAAATAACTGATATAAACTTTGACCCCAGCCTCGGCGAAATCATAATCGAAACCAAAAAACCCGGCCTAGTCATCGGCCGAAACGGCGCCGTTCTCCAAGAAATCATTAAAAAAACCAAATGGCGCCCCCACATACTACGCAGTCCTCCCATTAAATCCAAAATTATCACCCACATGCGTCACTACCTCCACTCAGAGAGCAAAGAACGCGAACGCATCCTGCGCACCGTAGGAGAGCGTATTTTCCGACCCAAAACCTACGATGTGGGAGACATACGCCTAACAGTACTGGGCGGTGCCCAAGAAGTGGGCCGATCATGCTTTTTGCTAAAAACCCGCGAAAGCAGCGTTCTTCTAGACTGCGGCATACACCCCGGCAGCAACCGTCCCTTTGAATCCTTCCCAAGATTTGACTCCCCAGAATTCGAAATCGACTCCCTTGACGCAGTCGTCATCAGTCACGCCCACCTCGACCACTGCGGCCTAGTTCCCTTTCTCTTCAAATACGGCTACGACGGACCCGTCTACTGCTCCGCCCCAACCTCCAATCTAATGACCATGCTCCAACTCGACTACCTCGACGTCGCCAACAAACAAGGCGTCGCCCAACTCTACGACCAAAAAGACGTCCGCGAATGCGTCCTACACACCATCCCCCTAAGATTTGGCGTAGTTACCGACATAGCACCCGACATACGCCTAACCCTGCACAACAGCGGCCACATCCTAGGCGGTGCTATGGTCCACCTCCACATAGGCGAAGGCTTACACAACATCGTCTACACCGGAGACTACAAATTCGGACGCACCATGCTCCTAGAAGCCGCAGCAACAGAATTCCCACGCATCGAAACCGTCATAACCGAATCCACCTACAGCGGACCCGATGATCTTGTCCCCTCCCGAGTTGAAGCAGAAGAAGCAATAACCAAAGTCATTAACCAAACCCTTGAACGCAAAGGCAAAGTCCTCATACCCGTCCCAGCAGTTGGACGCGCACAAGAAATCATGCTAGTTATTGATGGCTATATGAAACGCGGTATGATGAAAGAAGCCCCAGTATTTATCGAGGGTATGATAAGCGAAGCCACAGCCATCCACACCGCCTATCCCGAGTATTTGGGCCGAGAAGTTCGCCACAGTATCCTTCACGAAGAAGTCAATCCCTTCCAATCTGACTACTTTACCATTGTCGATCACCCCCGCCAACGCTCAAGCATAATGGATGGTGATCCCTGCATCGTCTTGGCAACAAGCGGCATGCTCGAAGGTGGTCCAGTCATTGAGTACTTCAAGACCTGGGCCTCAGATGAGCGCAACTCGATCATCTTTGTCAGCTACCAGATCGAAGGCACCATGGGCCGACGCGTACAAAAAGGCATAGGTGAGGTTACCATGATGGACAACGAAGGCAAAATGGTTGCCCTAAGCGTCAAAATGGGCGTAAACACCATCGAGGGCTTCTCAGGCCACAGCGACCGCCGACAACTAGTCAACTACCTCACCCATCTCTCACCAAAACCTGAACGTATCTTTGTTGTTCACGGCGAAAAACAAAAAACCATAAACTTTGCCGGTTTTCTGGACAATAAAGCAGGCATAAACACAGTGGTCCCCGCACCATTAGAAACCTTTAGACTTCTATAGTGCGGTTCATTGCTGTTGATTGGCGCAGGAGTTTTCTCCCGCCAAACTAATATTTTTATTATATTTTTAGACGATTTTTAGGAAACTTAGGCTACTGTGGGTAGGGGTTCGTTGTTGTTGCCGATTGGCGCAGGAGTTTTCTCCCGCCAAATTCTAATATTTTTAGGACAAACAACTACACGTTCTTCGCCTAGGCGTGCAATGTCTCCGCCGCTGGTTTCTGCAAACTCGAAAAGATCATTTACGGCCTTTTTGACATCTTCTATATTTTTGCCAGCCAAAGGTGTAACACGTAAAATAATTATGTTGCCTTCGCTGACTTCTGCTTTGACTTTCTCAGTATCTGAGAGATCCTTTAGCGGCATAGCCTTTAGATAGACCTTACTTGGCACCTCTACTATGGGTGCTGGAACTTCTTGTTTCTCAGCCGTGGGTTCAACAATTGGAGCCTCTGCAACAAGGGGTTGTTGTGGTTGATCTTCTTGGACTGGCAGGGACTCGGGTTCTTGTGATGTTTGTGTGTCTTCCACGGTTGCATCAAAATTTTCTTCTTGCGCAAACGGGACGGGTTCAGTTTCTGGAGGTTCAGTATAGCTATTATTGTTGTTGTTATCTACTATGCCGTTTGTTATTTGAGCAGGCAGATCGGTTTCTTCGGGTTCTTGAGGAATTGAAGTGGTCTCTTGTGTGCCTGTTTGTTCAAATGGTACACTTTCTTCTTCTGTTGCAGGTGCTTCTTCTTCTTCTGTTTCGTAGGTTGGGGTTTGGGTGTTGTCTTCTGTTGTTGTTTCTTGGGGCTGAGTGAATTCTGGCGGCTGGGTTTCATCTTGGGGAAGTGTGGAAAGCGGTTTGTCTTCTTCGGGTTTCTTTTTGCGGAATAGATTGAACGGCATACTTTTTCCTCTCAACCTCATTTATTGATAGTTCTACAGTTAAGCGTTTCTTTATTCAAGCTCGCTCTGTTGGCTATAGGTAGATTGTTGTACCCTCAATATTTGATTTGCGTATTAACACGCATGTCTTTATGCTTTATTATTGCCATTATTTGTTGAACTGGCCTGCGCTGTTGGGGTTGGGTGCTTTTTTAGGCTGGCAGTGTTGGGTGGATGTGTTTTTGTTTAACGTGCGGCTTGTTTTTTTGTTGGCTGTTGGGTGTCTGTTTAAATTTTGTTCTGCTGTCGGTGTTTTTAAACTTGTTTACCGCTAGCCATAATAGGGGGAAAGTAGCTTCACTTGTTGAGGCTTTAAGACACCTGATGTCAATGCGTGATCCCGTTTGCGGTGCAGTTCTCGACGAGAATACTGCAAAGTTTAAGATATCTTATGAGGGCGATACCTATCATTTCTGCAGTTTGGTCTGCAAGAAGCGGTTTAAGCGTCAGCCCACAAAATTCGTCAAATAACCATTTTTTACTTTAACTTTATTGTATTTTAGCGCATTATCTTCCAAATTTTATCCTGCTATGGGTACTCTGCGTTTTTGTGATGGTGGTTGCTAATAAATTGTAATGGGTGTGTTGCTGTTTAGTTTGTGGGTGGTTTAAAAGTAAAAAAAGGAAAGGGGTGTGTTGGTTGTTGGTTGCTTATTTTTTAAAGATTTTCCAGACGAGTGCTGCTAGGATGCCGCCGATGATGGGTGCTACTATGAATAACCATAGTTGGCTGAGTGCTGTTGTGTTGTCAAAGATGGCGGTTATGAGTGCTGGTCCCAAGCTTCTTGCTGGGTTTACTGATGTGCCTGTGATGGGTATGCCGACTAGGTGGACAAGGGTTAGTGTTAAGCCGATGGCGATGCCTGCAAAGCCTTTGGGTGCTTTATCGTGTGTTGCGCCGTGTACGGCTAAGACGAAGACAAATGTTAGTACGATTTCTGCAATTAGAGCTGGAATTAGGCCAAATCCGAAGTCTGAGGTGGAAAAGGTGTTTTGTCCTAGGCCGGTGTATGCGATGTTGTATCCTATGTTGCCGGATGCGATTATGTAGAGTATGCCTGCACCTATGGTTGCGCCTATGCTTTGGAAGACGATGTAGAGTCCGGTGTCGCGTGCACTAATTTTGCCTGCGACAAACATGGAGATGGTGATGGCGGGGTTGATGTGGCATCCGCTGATACGGCCAAAGGTGTATACCATGGCTATGACCGAGATACCAAAGGCAAATGCTATGCCTAGGGTGCCTAAGGAGCTGCCTGTGAGGCCTGCGATGACTGCGCTGCCACAGCCCATGAGTACCAAAATCATGGTGCCTATGAGCTCGGCTGTGTATTTTGCCATTGGGGTGGGGGTGGTTTCTTCGTTTGTCATTTATTTTGCCTCATTTTTATTAGTGTTAAGTTACATGTCTTAATAAATAGTTGGGATGTGTTGCGGTGTGTCATGTTTTCTCCTCATTTTTTAAAATACCATCGGACAAAATCCGTTTTATATAGATAGTGTCTCAAACAACCCTGACTGAGTGGACAACAGAGCTATCTACACCAGATAATCTCATGATAAGGCCGAAGTCCACTATATAATGTGGTAAAAATATAATATTAAACCAAAAAACAAATCAATTGATGACATGTTTGCGCTTTGTGTGGTGGGGTGTGAAAAATATTTCGCATCCCTATTACTCTACCCATTTGGGGCCAATACAACATACCCCAAACCACAACACTCAAAATACCCTGCCAATAAAAAAATGATGCATAATTGTTATTTATTCCAACATATTTTTGTATGCAATATTGGCATATCAACACCAACATACATAGTGACTAACTGCAGTTATCCTACAGTTTTTCTCCAACAGAGATATCCATAAGCACCAATCCCGAGACAAGCTTAGGATAAAAATCAGTGCTCTTCTCAGGCAACAACTCATGCTGCAAAGCAATCTCAGCCACCGTCTTTGCCGGTATTGGATTAACCAAAAAAGCAATAGACGCCTCACCACTATCCACCCTTGCAAGCGCATCCTTAGTCCAACGCTCATAGAGTATGGTATCATCCAAATCTAGCTGACCCGTTTTTAGAACCTGCCTAAAAACAATATCACGAAGAATAACCACATCAAAAACTTTGGTTTCCCTAGAAACATACGCCTCAATAAACTCATAGACATTACTATCATGCTTAAGCGTCAATCCGCACGCTTTTTTGCCATCATAAACACAAAACGCATGCTCACCCACATGACTACAAAGAAAAGCCTCAATAGCTCTTAATGTAGGCTCGATTTGCTCAATCCCAAAGAAACAACTAAACCCCTCTAACACCTCAGCAGTCAGCTTGTAACTCTTTAACAATCGATGAGTGGGCAAAACAATCAAGCCCTCCTCCTGAACCGGCACCATATAGCACATATAAAAATTAAACGCATCCTCCTCAGTCCAGCTGCCCTTAGCACGCATCTCATCTCGATATGCTATGGCGCTCTCATAACGATGATGACCATCATTTATCACCATACTTTTTTGCTCAAAAATACTTTGAAGATGCTGAATTTTTTGCGGATCGGCAACCTTCCAAATTGTGTGCTCCACACCCAAAGCATCCCCAACCTCTACAATAGGCTCAGTTTTTGTAACCTCATCCATAAACTCTATGGTCTGGGCTTGGGGATCTTGATACATAAGAAAAACCGGCTCTAAATCCTTCTGCACATTACGCAGCATATTTAACCGATCTGCCTTAGGTGCCTTGTAGGTAGCTTCATGCGGATAAACCATATTTTCACTATACGGATAGAGCCTCAAAGCCGCAATTATACCTATGCGACTATACTGTTTGCCCTCTAGGTGGAATTTTTGTCGGCTGACAAAAATCGCTGGTTGCTCTTCTTTGCTTAGAACTTGCTCCTCTAACCATTGACTGACCCGTTGCTGGGCAACTTCATATTTATTTTCTTCTAAGGGTAGAATCAGTCGACAGAAATTGTAGGGTGAGAGTGCATAGTAGGCTCTCTGTTGAGCAGTGTCGATTTTATCATAGGGTTGAGTTATAAGATCTGCGGGGTTGCCTGCTTTTGGTGTGTAGGTTAGAGCTCTAAAGGGTCGAATGTCAACCAAGGGACGTCACTTCTGAGGTTAATTTTATAGCACATCTATAATATTGGGGCTATTTGTATGCTGCCCAAATGCCAAGACTCCTAATCAGCGAGTTTATCGCTGACAAGGATCACTGGCTTATAATTCCCAAATTTCATCAATTAGTGCCAAGACTTCTGCTATACCCTGCTGATTCCACTCGCCCATATGACCAATTCGGAAGGTTTTATCTGCTAATTTGCCATAGCCAGCACTTATAAGATAACCCCGCTCGCCTAGTTTTTGGTTTAGGGCTTTAACATCTCGGCCATCACTGTTTATACAACTAACCGTTATGGATTCATATCCTGCTTCGGGGAACATACTGAAGTGTTTCTTAGCCCATGTTTGGGTATAGTTTGCCATTTCTTGATGACGAGCACAAACCCTATCATAGCTCTCCTCAAGAAGCAGATCTAGGCGTTTGTTTAGTGCGTAGAGCAGTGACACATTGGGTGTGAAAGGTGTTTGATGTTTCTTTTCAAACTCGAAAATATCCACCAAGTCAGTGTAGGCTCCTCGGTTTGGCACCAATTTAGCTCGCTCTATGGCTCGATCACTAACTAAGCCAACTGCTAAACCTGGGGGTAGTGCAAAACATTTCTGGGTCGACCCAAACACGATGTCACAGTTGAATTCTTGGGGCAAAGTTTTATCGCCCGCCATAGATGAAACTGCATCCACCGCAAAAATGACCTCTGGGAATTCTTCTCTAACCCGTTTACCAATCTCAGCAATAGGGCTACGTACTCCAGTGCTGGTTTCATTGTGACACACCGTTAGTGTATCGTATTTGTCTGCGGCAAGCTTTTCAAGAACCGCCTCGGGTTTAATGGCTTGGCCCATCTCAACTTTGAAAACATCGGTTTGTTTACCACACGCCGCCAACGTTTGTGCACAGCGTTCTGAGAAGGCACCATTAACACACGCAAGAGCTTTTTCTTTAGCAACACTTCGGCCCAAAATATCAAACCAAAGCGACCCTGACCCTGTGGTAACTGTAGGCTTATACTCCGCAGGTAGCTCAAAGAACTTGGAGAGTTTGTCGGTTATTCCGCCGTATAGGTCTGAGAACGCTTTTTCTCTATGACCAATCAAGTATTGAGTTTGTTCTTGAAGTATTTCCTTACTAACTTCGGTAGGACCTGGAATCAAGAGTTTCTTATGCATAGCTTACCCTCAGCCAAAAAAACCAACTCTGCAGATATAAGCCTTGTGCGCTAGAACCCCTTCAAGTTGTCAAACTCTGCCCTTAACTCTGTGCGTGTGTAGTTTTTTTGTTGATGTCTTGGCAAAATGGTTGATTGTTTTGTTTTGTTTATTCTCTTGCGGTAGTGGTGGCTATTGTATGTGCACCGTTTGTTCTCTATTTTGCTGTTTGATTTGTCCAATCATACCCAAATACACGTACGCTTTTTTGAGTAATTACGCTTAAATAAGTAGCATGAATGTTGAATCTTGGGAAAACACTTGGACACCAAAAAACTTACCCTAACCATAGTCTTTGCCGCCATAGCAATTACCCTAAACCCCGCCATAACACATCTCGCAGTCCCAGCACCATTTGACCCTGGACTCTTCTACCAAGTATGGGAAATCCCAATAGTCATAGCCCTTCTAATAATCAGCCCCATATCTGGCATAGCGGTATGCCTGCTAAACACAAGTGTACTCTTTATTCTCTTTCCCGGAGCACTCCCAACCGGGCCACTCTACAATATGCTCGCTTGCCTATCCATGCAAGCCGGCATATATGCAACAATAGTCATCGGCAAAAAAATACACGCCCACAAAAACCCCCAAACAAGTCTCCTTACCAGCATCAAATGGCTCACAGCCGCAACAGCAATAGGCATCTTAACCCGTACAACATTTATGACAATAGTACACTACTTCGCACTACCCCAACCACCTCCAATAGGCTTTGGATTAAACCCAGTCCTCACAAGCGCCTTTCTACCCTATCAGCTCTATTCAACGCAACACTAGCACTATACACCATACCCCTAAGCTGGATAATTGCACACCAAGTCCAAAAGACACTACAACTAACCCTGCCCAGAAACAGCAACATAACTAAAAATTAAAAGTTACAAACCTGTCCTGAACTAAAACATGTGACTCTACTTTACCCACCTCAGCGTTGCAATAAATAGATCAAAAATAAACTAGAACAAGGGCAAATTAGAAAAAAGCAAAAAAACAACAAAGCACCAACAATGCCTAGAAAATATGCCTAACTACTTGTTGTTAATCATCAAAAATAAAATATGTGCTCGCTATAGTGTTAACTATAATCTGGTTGATTGAAGACACAATTTCCCTTATTATTAGCGTGTTAGTCGTCCTCGGCATCTTCTTTAGCTAATTCATCTGCTGTTTCATCTGTATGGCTGATGGCATTTCTAAGCGTTTGTTTTTTGCTGGGAGGCTCTTCTTGGCGTCCACGCATAAACCCTTCCTCAGCAGCTGTTATTTCATCGTCCTCAAGCATTTCATTGCGTTCATCAGAATTGTAGATATCATCAGTTTCATAGAGCCGGTCTTCTTTTTCAAGCGGCGGCCCATCATAGAGATAGGGCGGCGCTTTTTTACCTAATTTCTTACTCAAACATAATCACCTAAGAATTAGCCAGTTTATACCACCTTTTGGAGCGCCGCTACTGCTTTTATAAATATGTGACTAAACTCCGCAGTCACAACAATTTCTGTGCTGAGCACTTTTTGTTTGTTAGGCGCCTAAAAAGCTGGCCAGTCTGGTTAATCCAATGATTTCTTCATAATTTAGGCCAAGCGCATCTAGGACTTGATCAAAAGTCGATTGGAGATAGGCAATGTATTTTTCTGTATCTACTTCGTTGCGGCTTGCTAACTCGACGGGTTTTACACCTGAATTATCTTCGCTTCCCTGGCGAACCGATGAGGCTCCTCTAACAACTTTGACAAAGCTGATAAGATCGCCTGCTCGAAGGTCTTTGCCGGTTTTCTGCAAAATCCGTGCGGCCTTTACATGTTGGGGCGTTGTTTTAGTGTAGTGTGAGAGATCATCGCCTAAAACGACATGGAAGGCCAATTCGCTGTTATCTTTCCATTCTCGGCGTTTGAGGGTTTGATGGCGCTCTCGAACAATAGCGGCGATGTCTTTTCGGGCTTTCTCGAAATCCTCCGGGGTTTTGACTTGTGCGAGTCGTTCTTTCATTTGGTTAAAGGCGTCTTTTATAAACAGCGGGATGTGTTTTTTCTTGCCTGTTAGACCCTTAACATCCACCATGCCGTTTTCAAGTACCCCTAAATAGTTTTTTTTGCGTGAACTAAACACAGCATAGCGATAGGTTTTGTCTACGTCGATGCCCATGCCTAATTCTTGTTCGGTGTAGCGCATGACTTCCTCGATTTGTTCTTTTGTGGGGTTTTTGAGAAATAAGCTGTCGGTGTCGCCGTAGAGAACCTGGATCACAACGGTGTGACAGTGGTTAAGTATTTGGGTGATGCTGTAGCGTCCAATAGCTGCGGTTGCTTCAGCGACTGGGGGGCAGTAGAGATCAAAGCTATCAGCTCCAAATACGCCATAGCTGGCGTTTAAGATGACTTTGAGTGCTCCTTGGGCGATGTTATACCAGCTGCGTAATTCTGGGGGTAGGGTTTTGTCTTTGGCTCGGTTCTTGTACCAGTTTACTCGCAGATCACGTAGCGTGCCAATTAGCAGACTCTCAAGTGCTCTTTTTTCGGTACATACCCAGTGTTGGGTGTCGGGGATGGTGTGGGTGCGGCAGTTGGGGTGGTTGCAGCAGATGGATTGGTAGCCTAGGTTCCAGACTTTGATGATGGAGGGGTATAGGCTGGGAAAGTCCATCACTGCTACATTGAAATGAACCCCTGGGGTGGGTTCGACGACTATGGCGCCTTTGTATTTTTTGCCTTTGATGACTGCGGTGGTGCTGGTTTTGCCTTTTTTGGTTAGGATGTCTTCTGCGTTTGGTATGAGCATGCCGCGGTTGCGGTGTTCGCGTTGCAAAAAGTTGCGTATCCAGCGACTAACTCCTTGGCGGCTCACATCTTCAATGGGCATGCTTGCAATTCGGGCTAATACCAAAATCAGCTTCATTGCTGAGTCATTGTCGTGGCTTGTGAGTTTATAGGTGATTTCACTGTCACGCAAACAATACGCGGCCAGCTCACTATAGTTGAGCTCACCAAATTTTTTGTCCAGATGAATTTTTTGGGTGCCAATTAGAGCAGTACCCACGTCGTCTAGGCTGACGTCTTTGTATTTACCGCCATAAGCATAAATCTGTATTGAGCGGTTGAAGAAAAACTTGTAGAGATCTACATGGATGCCCCAACGAATGTTACACACGCGTTTGCTGATATCGATGGGTACATCTTTTCTTTGCAATCCCAAGTTGTAGGCGCGATGAGCCAAATAGCGCAAGTCAAAGTCATCGCCATTAAAGGTTAAGATAAAGGGATAATCATTTAGAACATCAAAGACCTTGCGCAGCAGTTCTTCTTCGGATTCACAGTACTCAACAGTTATGCCCCTAGTTAATGCCGGATCACCCTGTTGGTGGTCTTCGCGTTTGAGTATGAGCACTCTTTTCTCTCCATCACTGCTATAGATCGAGCAGGCAATAACCGGACAGGCCCCTTCACGCGCATCAGGCATCCGATCAGCCAGAGGCGAGTAAACCTCAATGTCTATGGCGGCACGGCGAAAACTAGGTGCAGAGGTCTCAAGTAGTTTAGCCCACATCATAGCATACTGGGCATATTCTTGCTCGGCTTGGGTGCGGCAGTCTTTGAAGAGCTCACTTATTTTGTTTAGATTCTCTGTGGCTTGCTCATCAGCAACTGGAATGAGGTGATTATCTTGGATTTCATAGGGCATGCCGGGCAAGAGTTGATTGTCATAGATGTAGGATTGGTAATACTTGATCTTTGACTCCCAGATTTTGGTGTCACTATCACGAATGTTGCCCCCTAAAACTTTGGGATAATCCTCAGGTATAATGTCGCGTATGGTTCCTGAGGCGCGGCCACCTATAGCTAGGGGGTCTTTGACAACAATTTTTGTAACTTGGATTGTTCTATCATTTAGAGGGTCTTCTCTATCCTCAGTTTTAAAGCACTCAAACCCCTCATGGTTTGTTATGCGCTCAAACTTTTCTAGGTCTTCTTTTGGGAGACTGGTCAAACAGTACGGTTTATGATCAGTGTTGTCATACCAAAAATAAAGCTGCCCCGACTCGGGATCATACAGCTTTACAACCGCTTTTTTCTGTCTCCCATCATAGGAGGCTGAAACAAAATAAGCCCGCTTCAAATTCTGCGGAGCAACGGGTGGAAACTGGCGGGGTTTTCTCTCCTTAGACCTAATTACCTCAACAATCTCTTCTTTAGGTGCCTCAATTGGTGCTTGAGGCGCTACAGGAGGCGCTTCCGCTTTAACGGTTTCTTTATGCGGCGATTTAACTACCGGACCAAACCAATTGTCTAGTGGTGTCGCCATCCCGTTTTCCCTTGCCAAATATGTTACAAAGAGACTAAAATGTATAGTGACAAACAAACCCAAAACAATCTGACAAAACCACAAAAAAATAAAAAATAGATCACGCTAAAACTTGGAACTAAATAGAAAAGAAACGGGATTTTACTGCACACAACTCTTGACTGCTCAGTACAAATTAGACCTCATCCGTATGCGTTTTCTGCTGCTGTTTTGTGATTGCAAGCGGTTATCTTTCTTCTTCTTGTTCGAATTCTTTGCCTTCTCTTATGAGTTCACGGACACGCGGACCACCTTTAGCACCGCCTTTTTTGCCGGCTTCTTGAACCGTCATTTTTCCTCTATTTAAGTCCGTTTCTTCTCGAATTCTTCTTGACAACTACGTCACCTCCATCCAATTGTGGAGCTTGTCAAAGAACACAACACCACACCCAAAAAAATTCATAAACATATGTGGCTGATGACCTGAAGTAACAGATTCTGAGAATTCCCTTATTTAGGACGCCGTCTTTGCTTTGGGTGTGATGAAAATTTGCTACGGGAAGCTTGGACTATTGCAATCGAAACCCTAAGCTGGATGGAACTCCGCCGGCTAAATGAACGCTCAGCACTGATGCGTACCACAAAACAACTAGGCATAAAAGACGCTAGCGCCACACGATTAGCCTATGGCCTTGTCGTTGAAACCACCCGCCGCAAAAATCTTATTGACAAATTCATAAACTCTATAATCGAGCCCAAAAAAATCAGCGAATACAACCAGGGCCTGCAGGCATTTCTGCGCCTCTATGTATATCAAACCCGGGTTGTTAAAAACTGGACCAAGCTCCCCATAAAAGAAGCTGAATCCATCGCAAGCATGGGCCGCTCAATATTGGGCTGGCAAACCATACGCGAAGCCGAATCCATCTTGGGCTTTCTGCTAACCCGCCCCCTCACACCCATCATAGAAACCGCCAACGAAACAGAGCGCATCGCCCTTGAAACCTACAATCCAACATGGTTTGTAGATTACTGCATAAACCTCTTTGGCAAACAAGAAGCCGACACCTTTCTCAAAGGCAGCCTCACCCCACCGCCAACCTACATCCGCCTAAACACCCTAATCGCATCCGAGGAAGAAATCCTCCAAAAACTCACAGCAGAAAACATCAAACTCGAAAAAGCCCAACCCCTAAACTACACCTACCAAGTCATAGACCAAAAAACCCCCCTAAACACCTCCCCAAGCCTCAAAGCCGGCTTATTCTATGTACAAGACAAAGCCAGTTGCTTTGCCGCCCAAGCCGCAAACCCCACACCTGATAGCACCGTCTTTGATATCTGCGCAGCACCAGGAGCCAAAACAACCTTTCTTGCCCAACTCATGCAAAACCAAGGCACCATAATCTCAGTCGACTTCTCCGCTAAACGCATGCACACCTGGCAAAAAGAAACCAACCGCATGAAAACCAAAATCACCCAACCCCTAGTCACAGACGCCAGAGTATCCATTCCCATTGTTGGCGAAGCCGATATAGTCATTCTCGACCCCCCCTGCACAAGCTCAGGCGTATTTGCCAAACAACCCTCAGCAAAATGGCGCCTAAGCCCAAAATCCATAGCCAACATGAGCCAAATCCAACAACAAATGATCAACAACTGCGCCCCAAAAGTCAAACCCGGCGGCACCCTAACCTACTCCACCTGCAGCATAACCCAAGAAGAAAACGAAGGCGTAATCACACAATTCCTAAAAGAACACCCCAACTTTAAACTAACCCAAATAACCCCCGAATTCGGCTCACCCGGCCTAGCAGGCCTAACCGAATGCCGCCGCCTCTACCCCCACATCCACCAATGCAACGGATTCTTCATAGCCAAACTCCAAAAAACCTCAACAACATAACAATAACAACCAACAACAAATCAACCCACTGAAAAATCACCCAAACACCCACAACATTTCCCAACAAACCCCCTTTTGGAGGTTTGAAAATGTTGCCAAGCTGGGTTTTTAATTAAAACTCTTCGAGTAATTCACTGTGCTCAAAAATGTACTCCACTTTTTGAATAAAAGGCACTATATCGCCAAAATTCAAAGCCCGATGGTCAAACCCCAAACATAGCGGAATAACTGTTCTTATCCCAATAGATTTCTCAGCAGTATTTTCATTTTTTATTACACAGGGCTTTTCTTGAATACTTCCGATGCCTACTGCAAAAACCTGCGGAGGGATAACCTCTAAAACCCCCATAAATCCATTTAACCCTCTGCAAGCCGAGCCTAAATTGGAGATTATAATTGTTCCGGGCTGCAAATCAGCTGGGGTTATTTTATCACTTAGGGCTAGCTTGTCATATTCTTTCATATCTTTTTTACTGGGCTTTGATTTATCAAACGACGCTCCTAAAAAGGCGTTTAGGGCTCTTAGCAGGTGTCCTTTTTTGATCTCTTGGATCATGGTGCTTGCAGAAACCCGGTACAGCGGAATGTGAATGTTGCAATTTTTTATTTTCTGCTCGATGTTGTTAATGTAGTTCTGCATTTCTACAAGTGTCTTCTCTTCAAAGTTTCTTAGATTTATAACGATAATTTCGCCATTTTCAAGTGCCCAGGGCAAAGATATGTTTATGTTTTTTTTGATGTCAATTTTGCCGGTGACTTGTTTGGAGTTGTATTTTATATGAGCGTTTAGATGCGGCGCAGATTTGACGGCTTCGGTAAATATCTTTAATAATAACGTGTTAACCGTCAATTTTAAACAGGGATTATCTTTGTTTAGTCTGCTAAATTCGTTTAGCATCTTGGTTGCATCAGCTTCGTAAATAAAAGTAATGTGTGGAACTGTGGTCCACGACTCTGTAGTTTTATAGCTGATTACTTTCTGCAAAAGATTAAACTGTTTTTCCATTAAAAACCCTATTCTTCACAATTATATTATTGCTTATAAAAAACCTACAACATATCGGTATTATTAACGGATATACTCTATATCTACCTTACACGGCAATTATACCTGTTGTCCCAAGTGGGCCTGCTATTAAGCCTATTATTCCTAAAGCACCTAAATATTTGAGTTTTGGGTTCCAGTGCCTAAATTCTTTGAAGAGAAAAAACAAACAAAACAGAAATAGAAACCAAGGATTATGGTATCCAAAAGCGGCGAAGCCTAAAAAACCGCTAAAACCAAAAAAGCCCGGAAAACTTGCAAAAAATCTGATTGCTCGATTCTGCTTTCCCTGGTATGTACCACGGTTTAGTTGAGGCATATTTGTTTGTTTGAGAGTGTTGACCAATAGATATATTGTAGGGTGTGTTTATATTAATTCAGCCGGTGGCTGTTATGGTTGAATGTAAAAATTGTGGTTCTGAAAAAACAGTTAAAAGCGGGCAACTC
>JAIRQQ010000009.1 GCA_031256395.1 Nitrososphaerota archaeon | reverse complement strand
GGCTATGTTTATGCCGTAGCGTTTTGTGAGTTTGAAGAGGCTTGAGGGGCCGTCTATTTTTTTTTTTTTTTTGGTTTGTTTGGAGATTTCGTAGATGAGGCCTAGTTTTTTGATGATGTAGAAGAGTTGTTGCCAGTTTCCTGAGGTGGTGAAATTTAGTTCGCTTGATTCAAAGAGAAGGGTTTGGGTTAGGCTGAGGTTGTATTGTTGGAGTAATGCGGTGGGGGTTGGGGGTTCGAATTTTTCAAGAATCAGCTCGGCGTCTAAGTCAGCATATAGCTGATCCTCGATAGTCTCAATGGAGAGTGCGGTTTCGGTGGCGATGGTGGTTAGGAGTTGGTGGCGTTTTTGGGGTGTTGTGGGTATGCCGTGTTTTTGGGTGGCTTGAAAGATGCGGCGGCGTAACTCAGAGGGGTTGGTTTTGCTTTTGCAGATAAAGCGGCTTTTTCGATCAAGTAGCACTGAGAGGGCTCTAATGAATCGGTAGTCGTGGCCTTGGTTTTCTAATTCTAAGATATAGGCTAGGAGTACTTTTTTTTGTTCGCCTATGTGGGTGGTGTAGCATTCGATGAGGTGCTGAGCAACGGTTAGGTTTTCGGGGGATAGTTTGGCGTATTTGGGTTGTATTTCGCCTTTGCGTTTATACACTAAGAGTAGATTACTGGGCAGCATGGTTGGGTTTTTCCTCTTGGGGTTGTCGGCGGCGGCTGATGTTTACCTCTACGGTTTGTTTTGAGATTATCTCGACTAGTTTGGCGGTTTTGCCGTCTTTTTTTCTAAGAATGCGGCCTAGGCGTTGGACAAATTCACGTTTGCTGCCGGTTCCGCCCAGTACAATTCCAACCGATGCGTCAGGCACATCCACACCCTCATCTAGAACCTGGGAGGTAACAATGATGTGGTATTTGCCGTTTCCGAAATTTGTCAAGATCTCACGCCGCTCCTCTCGTGGGGTTTGGTAGGTAACAGCGGGTATGAGAAAGCGTCGGCTAATAGTGTAGACCAGATCATTATAGAGGGTAAAAATCAGCATCTTTTCATCGCGGTAGGTTTCAAGTTTCTCAGCCAGCAAGTCAAGTTTAGCCTCCGAGTTAACTGCTATTTTTAGAGCCTTGTTGCGTGCCAAAAGCGCCGCGCGTGCATCGGGATCACGCCCCGTAGACATGATAAAGCGTCGGAAATCAAACGCAGATCTCAATACAAACTTTTGTTTCGCAAGATAGTTTTTAAAAACAGCCATATTAGCCTCATAGAGACGCTGCTCTTGATCAGTTAACTCCACCGCGATCTTTTCATAGGTGTAATCTGAGAGGTGCTTACCCGCAGTTAACTCTTCAACAGAAACGGAGTAAACCTGATCACCAACCAACAAAGGTAAAAGCGTATGTCTTTGATCACTACGCTCATAGGTTGCAGTTAAACCCATACGATAGGGCGCAACAAACATTTCTGCAATCTGCATATACCCCGGAGAAGCCAAATGATGCACCTCATCAAAGACCAACAACAAAAACTGATTACCCAAATACGCCGCCTGCGCATAAGCAGAGTCATAGGTTGCAACCGTCACCATCTTTATCACACTCTCACCCCCACCCACTACACCAGCCTCCACACCCAAACACTCCCGCACCCGCTTTCGCCACTGATCAAGTAAATCCAAAGTAGGAACAACAATCAAAGTCTGAACTTTAAGCAAATCAATAGCCTTAAGCGCTATGAAGGTCTTCCCAGCCGCAGTTGGCAAAACCAACACCCCACGCTTACCCGCACCCATCCACTGATCCAGCGCCTTATTTTGATAAGACCGCAACTCAATACTGCCCCTCAACTGCTCAAGAACAGACAAATTCAAAACCGCATCCTCAACACAGAGATTACTTGCTTTAAAAAAATCTAAAACATCACGATAATGACAAGCCTTAACCCGATAACAGTTATTTCTAGGATCCCACTTGCCATAAGGAGTTCCAATTGTCCCCTTTAACAACAACGTACCCCTATCAAACCACAAACGAGACATAAACAACAATACCCAAACTCACATCAATAAACCTACCCAAACACCCAACACACCAAGCAACCTAAGACATCTAAAGAATCATAAAGATACATACAACATCATGGGGCATCTTGGGAGATATAGCATTGCACACGTTCTTTCAATCACCAGTGCTCTGATTTGCGCAATAACCGCCATAGGTCTAAGCAGAAGCAGAATTCACCTGTATTATAAAGCATGTCAAAAATAATAATAAAGAAAAACAAGCAAAGAAACCCACACCTGTTTCTAACATATGGAATCACTGCGACAGCCTCTATCAAAAACTCAAACACCTCAACGAATTACGATACAATGAAACCATCACAGTTGACGAGTTCGCAGCACTGCAAAAAGAACTGATAACACAAGTTCAAAATGAATAGAACCAAAGTCATCAGCGGAACTAACACTCGAAGAGGTTAAGCAGTTGTTTTATTGCGCTATCGCTGATTCAGATTTATATTACCAAGTTGTTTGAGGACAGATTACAAAAATACAGAGGATTCAATTATGAAGAAAAAAATTAAGCCCTAAAGAAGGCCGCCAGCTGCTTCTTCCCCGACATTTCTGGCTAACTACTCAACCCGATTTGGCATGTCAGAATGTCGGAACGGAAGAAGAGACGGTCTGTTATGTTTGTGTTTGTGCATCCTGTTTGTGTCTTACAGTTTTTCTTGTATAGATAAGCGCAATAACCAACACCGGCAAAGTAGTACATAGAATAATCACCAAACTAAACTCAAGCAAACTAAACCCCCCTACTTGTATCTGCTCTGAAGATAGGGCATCTGAGTTATCTGGAGATTGCGGTTGACTATTACCCTCAGAATTAACAGGTGGAACCGTTTCTATTTGTGAAGGTGAAGATGAAGAGACAGTCTCATCGCATGGGATGATTGTATCATATAAGGTGATTGTCTGTACATCACTCCAACCACTTGACGCAACAGGCACATATTCAGTAAAAGGCGGTAGACCCACACGTTCTGGAACATATACAGCTTTACTATATACCACTTCTGCTTTGACTCTAAAATCTAACTTGGAACCATCGGGCAATGAATTAATATGCTCAAGAGAGTAATATTTACAACTTACTTCTATAGACGAAGTAGTATACTGAGTCTCATATTGAGGAAGATTAGTAAACAGTTTCCATCCCTGTTCGCCCTCATTATGATTCTTATATTCAACAACGTATCGTAGAGAATGCTCCTTACCATCTGCATCTGTGTATCGTGTAAAGGGCTGATTTTTTACCGTAACCTCAAAAGACCAATCAGCTACACGATAACCTGGATGGGTGATTGTATAGTCTTTTCCAGTAAATGGGTCTGTAACAGTTTCAGTAGAAGAGGGTACATCATAGGCGTTGCCAAGAAGGTTTATAATGACTTGGGGCACAGAGGGTTTAAACGCCGCCTGAACCTCACCAATACAGAATACTCCTGTAAAAAGCAATGTGCAGACTAACAGGGCACATATGAAGGCACTAAAGGTCTTTTTCATACTCTGCCACCGTAGAGATAGGGTTCTGTGTTGATATGTAGTTTACTCCAGCATAATAACAAACATACCGAGCAGCAGTTCGTTTCATAGGTTTGTTTAGCTTTTGAGCACACATAGTCTATCACAACTACGTATTGAAGCTGATTTGATTTAATACTAAGTACACGAACAAAGTGTTCAGCAGTTAGACATACAGTGACCAATATCTTCTAGCTGACAAATAATACTATTTAGACCGTTAACAATCCTCGTCTTATGAGATACAAACAATGGCCACAGTATATACCTTTGACCCACAGTATATGACCTTTGACCCACAGTATATGACCTTTGGCCTAATCATAAATTCACCATCTTCAACCATCTGCTGTGAATCTATTCGGCGAGCTTCTTCATTATTTTTCTTTGATATTCAGCATATTCTTGTCGTGACATTCCACCATCACAAACACATCAATGCAGTTGTGGAGCACTTCAGACGACGCGAGTGCCCTACATGGGCATTGCAGGACTTCTACAAACACGAGGAAACAGTCAACGAATACAGCACTATACAGGCTTCCAAGATGGAAAAAAACCTATGTTTATCATCGGCTGAAAGTAACTGGAAGTAAACCAATGGAAGCAAATAAGCTTGATTCAGAAGCCGACAAGAAGAATGAAGCGGGTCCGACGGGAGTTGAACCCGCGACCCTCGGATTAAAAGTCCGATGCTCTAGCCTGACTGAGCTACGGACCCGCGCTCATTTTTGGTGTAGCTGTTAGGAAAATGCAAAGGGGTTTTTTAGCGTTTCGGATAAGAAAAAGCAAAAAGCAAAAAAAAGTCATAAAACAACACGTTTTCACTAGTATTAATAAATCATATTTGAGTTAATTCGGCGATATAGGAGCAACTAAGAGTCATGGCACAATAGCAAACCCACAACCAAACAGGCAATAGTAATTCTTGCATAAGTCGTTATGCATAACCAATCACACTACTGTATAAACTCCATTTGAAAACATGAAGTGAAAAATGTAAAAACCCACTGAACGTGGCTTATATCAAAATAACTAACGCTACAAATTAACAAAAAACAGACTGATTAACAACATTAAAACAGACACAAAAACAAAACAAAAACAAAACAAAAACAAAACAAAATAAAATAAAATAAAGAAAGAGTTGTGGGATTAGTTTATTCTTCCACGGTGGTGTTTTCGTCGCTTTCGTCTGTTGGGGTGGTTTGGTCGGTGTCGGTTTCCATTGCCACCATTTCGTCTGAATGCGCCTGTTGAGGCGCCTCTAAAGGGTGGGCCGGAATGTGGGCCTCCTCCACGATAACTGACTGAATGATTGGTTCTTCAATGGCTGGTTCCATGATTTTTTCAAGGGTAGTTTCGATTGGAGCGTGTTCTGTGACTTCAAAAACTTGCAGAGGAGCTTCAATAACTGGATCGGCAACAACTATCACTTGCTCAGCAACCGTTTCAGCTGGAACAATAATATCAGAAGCGACATCAACCATATCTGCCTCATATAATGCGTCAACTGAGGATTCGTCAATGTCAAGTGAAGCTTCTGTAGCCGGTTCCTCAAAAACTAACTCATCTGGAATGTCTGCAACGGTGACTTCTATGAGGCATTCAGCATCAGCAACAGGGGTTTCTTCTGCTGGGAGAACTTCAACAGCTACGTCTTCAATTGGCAGATTTTCTGCTGGAGCCGCCTCGGTTGAAGATTCAACTGGAGCCGCTTCTGTGAAGATTTCTGCGTCAACTGCTTCAGATGCAACTTCAACAAAATCAGTTTCAACTACTGCAACATCCTCAACTGGAGCTTCAGCAACAAATTCAGTTGGAGCTTCAGCAACAAATTCAGTTGGAGCTTCAGCAACAAATTCAGTTGGAGCTTCAGCAACGATCTCAACTGGAGCTTCAGCAACAAATTCAGTTGGAGCTTCAGCAACGATCTCAACTGGAGCTTCAGCAACAAATTCAGTTGGAGCTTCAGCAACGATCTCAGTCTCAACTGGAGCT
>JAIRQQ010000107.1 GCA_031256395.1 Nitrososphaerota archaeon | reverse complement strand
GACTACAACAAAAAAGACATAGCCGACAACAGCAACGTAAGCCCCCAACACATAACCAAAGCCCTAAACAGACTCGAACAACTAAACCTCATCAAACAAACACGCAAAATAGGCAACGCCCAAATGTACCAATACAACACCGGAAACCAAACCGCCGACCTGATAGAAAAAGTCAAACTCCTCATCGCAACCTGCGACATAGACAGAACCCTAGCCGAACAAGAAGCCCAAGAACAAGCCCGACAAAAACAAGTCAAACAACAACCAAAAACCCAAACAGAAGCAGAAGCCCGGCTCGAAGCAGAACTGCTAACCACCCCCGCCTAACCCCACTCTTCTTATCTTTCTTCTTTGTGTTCCATTCGACTAAAAGTCTCAAAAAGGGAACACCATATTTAACATCAAACCCTAACACTAAACCATAACACTGTACCATAACGCTAAACCTTCAAAAAATGGAACATCCTATTTTATGACTACCTCATAGAAGTGCGTACAGTTCGGATGCGCAGGAAATTCGGGTTTGAGACCCTCGGGTGCATAGAGCCGCAGATAATACTGCTTACAAAACCCACACTTGGGGGCACCGCCATTCATCTGCAGATATATTTTACCGCCGCTGACAGGCACAGCAAACTGTGAGGCCTCCACCAAAAACACATTATAAGCAGAGAGCTGGAGAAACATTGCAAACAACCCCAGCCGCTCATCGAGGCCTTTAGGCGTCAGCCAATAATCCACCTCGGCATCGGGGAGATAGAAAGGCACCGGACTGATCGGCGTCTTCTTTTTCTTACTCGACTGGGTCGTCTGGGTCTGGCTCATCAAGCGCATCCTCTAGGATTGCTTTGAACTGCTTTAGGTAATCCCGCTCCTGCTTACGTAGCGATCTCTGCATCTCAGGAGGCAAACGGGTTACACGCACCCCCTTAGCGGTTAACTCTTGGAGGGCATCGGCACGTCTTTTTTCGACATACTCACCAATCAACCGCTTAGCCTCAGCCAAAGCCTCATCTTTGCTGACCTCCCCAGCTATGCAACGGACTTTAAGCTTAACCAGTAACTTGGTAAACTCTGCGTGGTCAGCGTAGACCTCAGGCTGATTGGTCTGAAAACTCTGCTTCGAACCCCCGCCCACCACCGGCGACAAATCCAAGATAGTTTCGCGTACCTCCTCCAAACTCATCAAAACCCCCTGCCCAGTACTACTCAAAGCGGCTACTGCAGTGCTGACTTTGATCTGCAAAATCTGCGCCTTCTCCTTCTCATCCATCTCCCACAAAGTCCCCCACACAACACCAAGACTGCCCTGGGGGAGTATGCCCCAGCTCTGCAAACGCCCATAAAACTCGTTTAAGTAGGGTTCGGCCCAGCCGCTCTGCTGCAAAGCAATCGTGTTATACCACTGCATCAAATTCACCTCACCGCTGGCCAGTGCCCCCGCGCTGGTACCCAGCAACAGCTGCTTAGGAATACCCACCGAACCCGCAATACGCTCAATAATACTATCCCAAATCAACTGAGGGTCGGCAATACGTCCCGACCCCTGAATAACTTTAAGCTCCCAGCTCTTAGGATGAATAATACGCTTACGCGCATTAAGATCCTCCAAATCAGACTTAGAACGCTCCTTCTCTTCAAGAGTGATATCTTCACTGCTCTCCGTATCATCCCAGCTCAACTCATACAAAGGAGACGCATTCTGATAATAAGCCTCACCCGCCGACCAATCCGTATTCTTTAAGATTAAGAAGAGATCATAGGGCGCTTGGAGGATAGAAACTCCGTGGGGCTGTTTGCTGTTCTTCTTCTCATAAACCATGATACAGCGCGACGCATGTACCTCGAATTTATTTTTAGCGTCCTGCTCCGGAGTAACCTGATACGCTATGATTTGGCGGTACGTCTCACTTTGCGCATCCTGATCATAAACAGGTTTGACCTCATCCCCGCTATACACAGAGAGATAACTAAACTCCGATTGACCCTCAGCGGACTGATCCAACGTTTTGCCGTCCTTTAAACCAATCACAATCAACCCAAAGCCGATACACCGAGCGTAGATATGCGCCTCTTGGAAAACCAGATTGATGTTGTACTGCTTGGTAAGCGCATAGGCCGCCTTTTCTAATTCAGAATCAGAGATCTCAGCCCCCTGCCCAGTAAAAACCCGAAACTTCCACTTATTACCCCACACATTCTTAGGGATTATGTCAACAGCGTTCTCAGCGATGTCACAGCGTTTATACAAGTACCAAAAATCCTCATTAGAGATCGAGGCAGGAAAGCTGCGGTTCCCCCCATTTGGAGACTCAGACCGGCCCCTTGGAATCCCCGTGACGGCACTATTAGCGCTATATTTGGGGAGGGTGCCGTTGGTTACAAATTCACTGTACTGTTCAGCAGATAGAAGGGCCTTGGGCATATGCATCACCAAAGTAGGTATTTTCAGTTTACTGTGAATTTTTTCACAGTTGGTTTTCTTGAGGTTCAACAGAGATGCAGAGATGTGAAATTTTGCTGTAAAACCTTATATGACAGCAAAAAATTGGGTTAAAAGAGACCCAAAACAGACCGAATTTTAAAGTTTGGCTGTAAACCTATATCTGACAACCAAAATTGGTGAAACAGAAGTGTGAGAGAACCGCAGATGATGATGAACTATTAATGGAGATAGGTGGCTGTGCGGCCCTCCCACAAACTACTATTGCTGTTTTTAGTTTATAAGCTTACTCATATCTTACGGTGAAAAATTAATTGAGGTAGTGTGAGAGGGGGACAGCAAAGGTAAGGAGAACATGCTGTCGCGCTTAGAGAGGGTGTGCTTAAACGGCCCCTCCCACAAGATCATGTCAGCATTTCAGCTTATAAGTCTGCGCACAATCCACCAAAAACAGTAAGAAGGTGGGAGAGGAGACAAGGTAGTTAGAGACCAACGGAAGGGGAAATTTGGCAAATACAGGTCTCCTCCCACAATTCCTTAGGTAAATACACCGCTAAAACACTGAGGCATTCCATCGGGTGCGGGGTTTTCTGCCTGCGGCTATGATTAATGCGTAGGCGGCGGTGTCCACCTGATCATCATGCGCGCCGTCAGGAAACAAGGTGAGCTCATCAAGCCAGTCATTATTCCAAGGCGCAGAAACCACCTTAACATTACCCCGCTCCGCTGCCGTGGCCAAAGGTCCGGCACGGGTTACCTTATCCGCCTGCGCCTTAATCGTTTTATAAGCCAAACCTGCAAACACATTACGGGCCAAATCATCAGTTGTGAACTTACCGCCCGAACCACCCTCTTCTTCAGTATACTGCATAACCTTTAATCCGTCGGCATTTGCGGTTTCGCGCATGCGGTCTTTGGTCTTCATCGGTGAGTCACGAAACCGCTCCACATGGATGATATAGAGCATGCCCTGCTTGTAGGTGCACAAAGTACCCACAGTATAGTCAGGGTCTTTGCCCTTAGCCGGTGCTGTGGCGGCGAGATCCCAAACCCGAAACCAAACCGTGTCACGGGGAACATCACCAAGCTCAATTAAATTGCTGGAGTGGGTAGTATCGCCTGTGGACCACCACCGTTGAAACAACTTCCCGCCCGGAGTGACTTCCCAATCCCCTTCCAGCAGCTGCTTGCGGTGAATCGGATCCAAATTATCCAAAGCAGCAATGTAGCTCTCCGTATCCAAATACTGATTATCACCAAGCTTAGCCGGAATGAAAACTCTCTGCGGATGCTGCTGGGTGATAAATCTCTGCTTCACCCAAGGCAGACCGTCGGGGTTAGCAGTCGACCACACCCGCAATGGGATATGGCTGTCCTTTAATCGTCTGACGCGGCTGAAGAGAAATTTATAGTGGTGCTCAGAAATCTCCTCGACTTGATCAAACCCCACAAACTGAAACTCTGCAGACTTGTACCTTTTCTCATCGCCGTCATGCTGCAAATACGCAAACGCCAATTTAGCCCCGCTGGGAAAATCCCAAGTATGCAACATACTATTCCAATGCGCATCAGAATCATCCAGCCACCCATGCGACCGCTCAATCAAAGCACCCGGCAAAGAGAGATCAGTAAAGGTCTTGCGAAAAATAATCGCAGAATAATCTTCTTCTGCAGCATACTGCAAAGCCGCCATGAGCAACCAGTCAGATTTACCGCCCCCAGCCGCCCCGCCATAGAGCACCTCAAGCTTCTTCTGCAACAAAGCCACCGTCTGCGGACTGCGCCCATCCGCTAAAATCTGGGGCTTGTGCAGTATGTAGGGATTCACCAAAACCGTCTGATTGAAAAGATCAGTTTTAGATTTAAGTCTGGAATTCTGTTTCTCTGATAAGCTGCTCGTATCGGGCAAGCTCAACTCGGACACTGGTGCTGCTGTTGAGATTGACATCAACCTTTTCGGTAACAGAGGATTTAAGCTCAATTTTAGTCTGCCGAGTCTCCTTCAACCCCTTGAGACGGGTAAGCTGACGAAACACCCCCGGTTTAGTTTCAGGATCAACACTTAACTCTAAACCAAGACGCAGCCACCAACGATTAAGCCAATCATCAAAATCTACTGTTCGCATCCACTTCTCAATTTTCCGGCTGACCACAACTCGATGACACCCCATTTTCTCAGCGATCTGCTCATAGGTGAAACCCCGCTCAAGATAGAGTTTGATTTTTTCAATATCGGATAATTCGCGGGCACTAAATTTAGTAACGTTTGGTAACATTTCCTTGCTTTCTGCTTTGGGTTGGGGTTTGGTTTCTTTGTATTGGTCGGGATAAAAATCAGCCAGAGAGAGCGGATCCATCAATATCACTTAGGGGGGTTAGTTGTTTGGTTGGTGATGGTTTCAAAGGCAGGAGCAAATATGGCGGTAAATAGCTGAAAGAGGGTATGGCAAAATGTTTGGCCCTTAGGGGTCAGCGTGTAGGTTTTGCGCTGCTTTTCGCCGATAATTGCTGTGGTATGGGTGATGTAGCCGTGTGTTTCAAGACGGCTAAGAAAGGGGTAGACAAGGCTGGGGCTTATGTTTTTTTGGAGGTCGTGTTGGAATTGGGTTATGATTTGGTAACCGTGTACGGGACCTTTGCAGAGTATCATCAAGATGTAGAGGCGGTTAAAGTTGCCAAGTAAACTTTTAAAGTTAGGCGGGGAGATGTCGGTCATCATAATTCCCAAATACCTACTATATCTTTGTTGAGTATTAAGTGTTCGGAGGATATATCCCAAAAATACATAGAAACAGACAGGGCACCATAGTTTACTTAGGATTAGCTCATGATACTATAGTTTATTGAGAATTAGAGCAGGACACGCAGGACCTCCACAACAACCAAACCGATCAGAGTGATAAGGCTGCCATAGAGGGCGGTTTTGTCATGACCGCTTAGTTTGGCGTCGCTGGTTTTGGTTTCAAGATGCTGGATGCGGTTCTCGATGTTTTGGAGTGTGGTTTGTATGTTGGGTATGCTGTTGAGTTCGACTCGGTAGTGGGTGCTCTGGACTTCGTTTAGTTGTGTTTGGATTGTTTGGAGTGTTTGTTTTATGTGGGTGATGTTGGTTTCGTTTTTGGTTATGCGTTCCCGGGGGGTTTGGGGTGTAGCCATGTTTGTTACCTGTAGAGATGGGTTTTTGTTTGGTGAGACAAAGGGTGAAAGATGGGGAGGATACAAAAGCCGAAGCATAGTTTAGGTGTTGTTTGGGGGTTTGTTGTTGTGGATGTTTTTGTAGATTGGGCAGGTGCAGGGGGGGCAGGTGTGGAGGCCGGTTTTGCAGGCGGGGGTAAATATTTCGTTGAAAGTGGCAAATATGTTGTTGCAGTATGCTTGGCCGCTTGGGGTTAGGTGGTAGGTTTTGCGGTTTTTTTCTTTGATTTGGGTGGTGGTGTGGGTTAGGTAGCCTTGTTCTTCGAGTTCTTGGAGAAAGGGGTAAACCGCGTTGGGGCTGAGGGGTTTTTTGATGTGGCGTTTGTAGTGGTTTATGATTTGGTAGCCATGTATAGGGCCGCCGTAGAGTTGGGTGAGGATGTAGAAGTGGGTAAAGCTGTTGATTATTCTGTTAGAGTTTTCAGTATTTTTGTCTGACATGGATTTCGGCGTATTATGTGATTTTGGAGTATTAATTGGTTGAGGTGTCTAAACTATGGGCCGATAGGTGAGAGTAAAGTGAGAGGTGAGAGATGGGGTGAGAGCAAAATCTGTTTTTTATCGTGTATGATACGATATAAATAGGGTCTGAATTAGGCTCTGTTTACTGTTTGGAGTTAGGTTTGATATGTCTTTTAAATAGGTAGAAGGCAGAGAGAGCAAAGAGAGCAGTCCCCAGAAGGGTATCTGCCGCTCTGTCTTTTTTGGTTTGGAGTGTCTGTTTCAAACATAACCTATATAAAATCATATAATAAATAATAATATAATAATATAATATAATAATATAATATAGCATAGTATAGTATTATATTATACGACTAATTGTATTAACAACAAATAATTTAACACTATTTAAAGAGTGGGGGCGGCTGAGGCAGGGGCGGCGGTGTGTTCGATCTGCAGAATCAAGGGTTTGATACGGCAGTACTGGCCGCGGTCAATGCATTTGCGCGCCTTGTGACACCGCGCCAGACAGCGCTCCCAAACCGGACACGTCACAGCGGCACGACCTCCTCAGACTGTGCGGCTTGCTTGGTGAATTCTTTGATGCAGAGGCTTTTGCAGAAGTGGCAGCGCAGCAAGCGGATGGTGGGGTCGTTGTTGAGATCTACGTTTTGGTACTCGTTAATTTCGTCGAGATGGGTGAAGGTGTGGCCGCATATGTCACATTTATAGACTCGCAGGGTGGGGGGCTGCATTACGGAGTCACCTGTATCAGGTTAGGTTTGTTTTCTACCGTGACTCCGTGCTCTTTGAGCAGGTCTACGATTACATTAAAGATAGCTATGTCTTGGTTGAGGTCCTCAACGGTTTTTGGGTGCTGGATTTTGTCGCACTGCAGCAGGTATTGTTTTTGCAGGGCGTTTAGGTCGCAGGTTTTGGCGAGGCTGTAGACACGGTTTTGTAACTCGTTGTTGTACTGCACGGGTTAGGCCTCCTCTTCTTCTTGGGTTGTGAGCCAGATTATTGGGATGTTTTTAAACGGGCTGGTTTTGTTGATTAGGGAGAGGCCGTAGACGGCGGTGTTGGTTAGGGCGTGTTTTATGCGGATGAGTTTAACGTATTCAAATGCCAGTGGTCCGCGGTAGATGTAGAGGGGGCTGGTTGTTGTTTTTTGGCGGTAGGTGACAGTGAATTCTTTGCCGTCTCGGGTCACAATTATGGGGGATAGTGTTGTCATGTTTACCACTCCAGGATGACCATTGTGGCCCGTTTTTCTTTACTGCATTGGGTGCCGTCGCAGGTTGTCCAGTCGTAGTGCCAACGGCAAAACACCCGCTCAGGATAATACTTGCTGATGCTGAGGATGTTGGCACACCGGCCAAACAATTCAAGTTCAAACTCGGTCATTTTTGTCATTGTTAATGTCGCCTTTTACATGTTCCATATATTGGAACATATCCATATAAATGTTTTGTTATTTGGAACAGTTAATACATAACATCAAAATAACAATACTAAACATACAACAATAAAACAAAAACAATAAATAAGAATTCAACACTTCTGGAGTGATGAAAAATGCACAAATGCCTGCTGTCAGAAAATGAAAGAAACATCATAAAGCGTTATCTTGAAACAGGGGATAAACTCGACGGATACAGAGCATTATTACACAGGGCAAAAAAAGCAATAATAAAAGAAGGCGACATAATCCAAGATCTCAAACTACTTGAGGAATTTGTATCCAAAACCGGAACAAAATAGAACTACATCAACACCTATTTTCTTATTTAATTAGATGTCTTGGTGAAGTGCTTGAGTAGTCCTTGTGAATCTTTCGTCAGAGACAGCTATGTGTTAGATAAAATTCATGTTATTATTCCCGTAGGTGGGAAAGCTACTCGGCTTTGGCCGCTAACTGCTGAGACTAGTAAGGCTTGTTTGCGTTTGCTTAATAGGCCGCTTGTAGAGTTTTCGTTGTTGTCGTTGGCAAATCAGGGTATTCGTAATTTTATTTTTGGGGTTAAGGGTTATACTAATTATCGGGATCTTTATGATTATTTTGAGTCGGGAACGGGTTTTTCTGCGTGTTATGGCATTGATCCGCCGATTCATATAAAGTATCAGCCAAATGTGGCGGATTTAGGTAGTGCGGATTCTGCGCGTATAAATATGGAGTATTATGAGATAACTAATCCTGTGTTTGCGGTTCAGGGGGATAATATTTTTGATATAAATATCAAAAATTTGATCGAGTTTCATAAAGAAAAACAAGCGGCGTTAACTATTGTGCTTCGGGAGGTTGATAATGTGGAGGGGTTGGGGATAGCCAATATTGATCAATCTGGGCGTATTCAAGAGTTTGTGGAAAAACCTCATCCAAAGGATGCTCCAAGTAATTTGGCTAATACTGGGCTCTATGTTCTCTCGCCTGAGATTCAGCAGATTTTTAAAGAGAAGGGGGTTCAGCAACTTGTCAAAGAAAAAAATAGGTTGGATTTTGGGTATGATTTTATTCCCTATGTTATCTCAACTGGTCGTCCTGTGTATGGGTATACGTTGAAGAGTAATTGGTTTGATGTGGGTACCCCTAAGAGTTATCTTGAGGCTATGAAGAGTTTGCTGCAGGGGGGGTTGTCTACGCTTAGGGATTTTGGCGGTAGATTAAGTGAGGATAGTTTGATTTGGGTGCAGGGAAATGGGGCTGATTCTGAGAAGTGTCGAGAGGAAATAATTAGTCAAGTCAAGTGTGGGCGGATTGCAATTGAGGGTGCGGTGTTGATTGGGCAGCACTGTCAAATTGAGGATGGGGCACGTATTGTTAATAGTTGTATTGATAATTTTACTCGAATTGGCAAAAATGCGGTGATTATTAATTCGGCGGTTATGGATCGGGTTATTGTTGGGGATGGTGCGGAAATTCAAGACAGTATCATTGGGCGGCATGTTGTGGTTAATTCGAGCGTTAATAATCCTACTCGGATAAGTTCGGTGAGTGTGGTTGCGGATGATGTGGTTTTAGATGAGGGTTGTGTTTTGAGTGCTACAAAGGTTTGTCCGCATCAGCATATTTGTGGTGAATTTCAGAATCAAACCATAAATTCCAATTAGATATTTTGCATATTGTTTTGTTGGGTGGTTTAGTGTTGTTACTATATATTTTATGTTTTTGATTAATATAATTATGGCCATAAATGTTAATATTTTAATAATAGATACTATTGACACAGTATATAGGGACAAGGAGTTAGTTATGAAGAATTGGTGAGACTGTTCCTACTCTGTAGCCTCGATAACTTACGGTGTATTGATGTATGTTAAGTCCAAACTGGAGACAGCGTCACAGGCACTCCTCACCAACCGATATACCGCGTCTTGCGAGATAAAAACATAGCGGTAAAAAAACTGCATCAAATAGCGCCATGTAACCTATGCTTTGAACCATTTAAACATAAGGTACTTTATTTGCTTAGAAGCCAAATCAGGGACCGCGATAATAAACCGTTTGCGTACCGTTGTTGCAAGCCGGCCGTTTTTAACAATCTCAGTCGCAGAGATATCAGACCCAGATGTTTTAACAGTCACCATATAGGGTGCATGCTCCATCCCAGGACCCTGTTTGTAGACCGCAAAATCACAACCAAACTTTATACCCGGCGTAACAATTAAACCACTATCACGCATATCACGATAAACCGCATATTTCTCTTCAAACTCATCATAGAGTTGCTTGGCTTTCTGACGCAGTTTTTTAAGACTAACCTCAACCGCATTGGGATTTTCAAAAATCTCAATTTTCTTGGTTTCAGCCAAATAGAGCCCCTCCATCAAATCCAAAACTAGAGGCACATCAAACTCGGGAACCTTGGGTTTAGGTATACCCACAGGCTTACCATAGTAAGCAGTTTTATAGAGTTGGGTACCCTCGGCAGGGTTCCAAACAACCAAAAAATTCTCTATAAGTTCAACCTTTATTTTAGCCATCTAGGTCACATGATAAACGAAATCAGTCTAGCTATATCTGCTGCATCCTCAGCCTTATCCGCGGAATTTTCAAGCAACTGCAACACATCACGCATAAGCAAAAGCACAGGCAACTCAAGCTTGGTGCTAAGAATTTTAATGGTAATTGCCCGATATTGATCATCAACAACACGCTCAGCAATCTCGACATCTTTGGCACGCTCCAGAGCTTTTTGTGAACCATAGTTGAGAACCAACATTGTCTCACGGAGCTTAAGCACCGAATCTAACACGGCTAAACTGAGCTTTAAGAGATCTTTTTTGATCTCCGTTGGAACAGTCCAGTTATGCTCCATAATCTCGACAAGATAGTACGCAATACCCTCAGAAAAATCTGCAATTTCACTTGAGAGATTGGTAAATCTTAGGAAATCTTCACGTGCATAGAGGATCGCACCTATTTCTGCAAGTTCTTGACTAACCATACGGCGTGAGTTAACGACTTCTTCTTCGCCGGCTTTGATTTCACTAAAGAGCCTGCGGACACTTTCTTTGTCTCCGTTTGCAAAGCACTCAACGAGTTGCGGGATTTTCCTGGATACATCAACTACTTTACGTAGGTTATCCTGACAAGCATTAAGTGCTCTACGCTTTACGCGCTCTTCTGTTTCTGATGGAAGTACCATTTTACGTTATCCCCCGCTGTATCTACCTAACTGTACAAGCCTAGTTTACAGACCTACATTAAAAAGATAACTACTTAAGTTCTAAGTATTGCCCCCTAACTCTTCAAAGTCAGCCTTGCCCTCGAAGTACCTACGAAGCAAAAGAGCTAAATCAGTGACGGCGACGCGAATCTGCTTCCATGTGTTACGGTCACGAAGAGTCACTGTTCCCTGGCTTAGAGTGTCATAGTCAATGGTTATCCCAATGGGTATACCTGCTTCGTCAGCACGCGCATAACGTCTGCCAATACTGCCGGACTCATCAAAATCAGTCATAAATCCCTCACAGAAAAGCATCCGCTGAATCTCTTTAGCCTTAAGATCTAACCCATCTTTGCTCATCAGAGGATAAACCCCAATTTGGATGGGTGCAATGCTTCTTGGGAAATTAAGGACCGCACGATCATCTTTTAGGCCATAGGCATACTCCAAGGCAACATAGAATAGACGGTCGCATCCAAAACTGGGTTCTACCACATGGGGCACAAAGCGTTTCCCGCGCACTACAGTTTTTTGTTTGCCAACCTCTACTTGTTCACTAAAGATCTCATAACCCTCAACTGTAAAGCGGCCATCCTTTGCTAGGGCATCTGCGACTTGTTGGGCAGGCACTTTGGCAAGTGCAGTCGCAACTTTGCCGGCTTGGTCTTTGTAGACTGGGCCCAATTTGGCCATTAGGGGTTTTACAACAAATTCTTCGGTTTCAACCGGTGTGGGGTATTCTTTGTAAACAGTCAAATCAACGCCGCTGGCTTTCATATGACAGCTCAAGTCGTAGTCGGTACGGTATGCATGACCAGAGACCTCAACCCAGCCCCAGCGATCAACTAGTACTTCTTGATCAAAGCTTTGACTGCTATAGTGGGCTTTTTCCCAAGCCAGTTTTTCTATAAACCGTTGTTTCTCAGATGGCACACCCAGCTCGTTTAGGAGCTGTTTTGCTTGTGCCATAAAATAGGCTTGCCACTCACAGCGTATAATACCTTTGTCAAGGGCTTCGCGTACCGTAAAGTTGGTTATATCCTCGCAATCTTTTAGACGTGTATCGCAGAGCAGTAGGGGCAGAACTTCGTTTTCAACCTCGTTTAGGCGATCACAGGCGGCGTCTTCGGGGTCAAAGAAGAATTCTAAATCGGCAATGGTAAATTCGCGAAGCCGAATTAAGCCTTGTCGGGGTGAGATTTCGTTGCGAAGGGCTTTGCCGATGATTATGCATCCAAATGGCAGGCGTTCACGGGCAACGTTGTAGAGGCGGTTAAATTCGACAAAGATGTTTTGTGCCGCTTCAGGCCGTCCATAACCCACTGAACCTGCATAGGGACCAATGGTGGTTTCAAACATGGTCAAGTAGCGGGTGGGTTCACCAAAACAACCCTTACAATCTGGACAGATTACCCCATGTTTTTGTAATTCGATATTGATTTCGGCAAGATCCATTTTCTCAGCCTCAGCACTGCTGACGCCTTTGTCGGCTAAAAGATGGTCCGCACGGAAGCGTGTATGGCAGGCTTGGCATTCTACCATGGGTTCTTTAAAGTGTGCTACGTGTCCGGAGGCTTCAAAAACTTTGCCGGGCACTATGACGGAGGATTCGATTTCATAGATGCCAATTTTTTTAACCATAAATTCGCGAAGTTTGGCTTCGATGTTTTGTTTTAATCGAGCACCCAGTGGACCATAAGTGACAAAGCCGCCGCTTCCTCCATAGATTTCAAAACTACTCCAAAAGAAACCTCTACGTTTTGCTAACTCGTTGACTGCAACAAACTTGTCACATTCTGATCTAGTGCATTTAGCTTCGCTACTCAATGTGATTACCTGCTTCAACCCTTTAGGAAGCCCTAAGAATTAAAACATTACCGTGCAACCCGCCGTATTATTTTAGAGGATACCAAAAAAAGGGAGCACGAGTAAAATTTTTTAATCTACTGAGAAGGCGATTTTCTAATGGATGGTTGGGTGATTGGGTGAAAAAGAAGATGGAACAGATGATAGACATCGGGGGATATCAACAAGACTTTATGTTGATGCTATACTATGCGGCAGTCGCGAATTTGGGTGTTGCCTTTAGTGTCTACATATACTCTGTGGGAATCAACAGTGTAGGTGTCTGCTGCGTTATTGTTGATTCAGAGTCAACGTAACAAGTTATTGATTCTTAGGTTCAATATGTACCGTTACCACAGCATTAGCAAAATGTTCTTTGGTTTCTTTCTCAAGCAAAGAAGCCATCTGATGAGCTTTGGTTATATTAACAGTATTGCTAAAGTAGCAGTCTATGTTGATGTAGCGTTTGTTCTCAGCAGTGTAGGTTACTACCCGTTTAATCTGCAAGTTGCTCCCAATGTTTAGGGCTACTGCGGCAACAATTTTTTGCAGTTGCGCTTCATTGACCTGATCGGGGGAGATAGGAACACTTGCAGGTTCCAGATGCACCGTAACATTTTCAAGCGGCACAATCTCATGGTATAAACGCTGCTCTATAACCTCAGCTAAACGGTGAGCTTCTTCAACAGATAATTCAGAACTAACATAGGCATGCAGGGTAATGTAGAGTTTATCATCTACAGAGTTAACCTCGATTTCGTGAACGGCCCTAACACCCTCAACTGTTGCCAATTTTTTAATTAACTGCTCCATCTGGTGCTCTTTGTTAGCAGGTTCAACATGTATGGTTGCATCAACATCACCACAACTCTCTTGCAGACATAACTCAATTTTAGATGCTGAGGCATGAGCGTCTTCAAGACTCATAACATGGGGAACCTGCACAGAAGCATCAACAAAAATTTTAGAACCCACTTTACGTACTTTGAGGTTCTCAATCTTTACCACATCCTCACATGACTGAATAACACGACGAGTTTTCTCAACCAGCTCATGTGAAACAGAATCACTCAACTCCAAAATACTAGATTTAGCCAATTTAATACTCAAATAAGTAAGCATCACCCCAAGAAAAATCGAAGCAAACGCATCCGCATTTCCACACCCCAAAAGCGCCAAAGCAAAACCCAACAACGCAATAAGCGTAGAACCCAAATCAGCAATGGCATCATAGAAACCCGCCTTCATAGAAGCACCCTCAACATGACGAAACTTCTTAAAAACCGTAACCCGCATAATAGAAATAAACAAAGCATAACCAATAGCACCAAAACCAGCATACTCTATACCACCTGAAAGTGAAGCATTCTCCAGTAATCTAAGGGCCGCTTCATAGAAGATCAAACCGGCCACAAAGGTAAGAATTATACCACCAATTAAGCCACCTATAGATTCAAACTTGCCATGCCCATAAGTATGCTCCGCATCAGGCGGCTTTAACGATTCACGCACAGTAAAAATCAACATAATGCAGGTAAACGCATCAAGCAGAGCATGCAAACCATCACTAACTATAGCTAAACTATTAACAAGTAAACCCACAGTAATCTCAACTATTACAACACTAGCAATAGCTACCGCAGAAAATTTTAACGCCCGAAGCTTGGCTTGACCCTCAGCATTACCTTGCATTGTTTAGTCTATCTAGCTCACTGCAAATCCGATTTAAGAATTGCGTGAGTTCCCACTATTTTGGCGATATAGCATGTTTATCAGCGCTTTAAACAGAAATTCAGCCATACCACAGAGCAAAAGGGGGCGTTGTGTTAAAATTATATACATTGTGGAGACGGCATTTTGCCGCCGCGGGCAACAAAATAGCGCTCTACTTTAACGGAAACACAACTTTTGTAAGTAACTCGCTCTCAGGTGTATCCGCAGGATTGCTAAGATAATAATCGTAATACACACCCGTTGACTCTAACTTGTTTTCCGCAAGATATTGCATCATGGGGGCATATGTCTGCTCAATGTCTTTGTATGCGCCTTTATGCATTGCTGTAATCGCCTTGCCAGCACAGGTTTTGCTCATGTAAAATTTACCCTGCTCCGGCAAAGGTTCGCTAACAGGCACTCCCAATTCGATGTCCCACTTCATAAAATCCTCACTGCCGTTGGTGTATTTACAATATGGCGCGCCTGCCATTTGTTTACCGCATTTAACCACATAAGCCATAAGCTTTTGGTAGCCTTCTGTCATAATTTCAGCCATTTTGGTAAATTCCACAGCCTCAAATTTCACCGCTACCGCAATTTCAGCCTCTTTGTTAATTATTTCAATGTTCATTAAACCCATCTCACAGTGCTTTCGCTAAATATAGACAGACATCAGAGCATATAACATTATAGCGACAAAGAATAGAAAGAGAAGAATCTCTCAGGAGGTTTAGGGAAAAGGGATTAGGGGTAGAATCGTCGGGTTGTTCGTGGGAATGGGATGGCATCGATGATGTTGTCGAGGTCTAGCATCCATACTAGTAGGCGTTCTAGGCCCATGCCAAATCCTACATGGGGTACTGTGCCGTAGCGTCTTAGGTCTAGGTACCATTCATAGTCTTCGGGGTTTAGGCCTTGTGCTTTCATGCGCTCGATGAGGATATCTTTGTTGTCTTCTCTTGCGCCGCCGGTGCTTATTTCGCCGATGCGGGGTACCATCATGTCTACGGACATGGCTACTTCGGGGTGGTCTTTGTAGGTTTTGCAGTAGAATGCTTTGATGGCTGTGGGGTAGTCGTAGACAAAGAAGGGTGTGCCAAAGTCTTCTGCGAGTACTTTTTCATCTTCATAGCCTAGGTCGCTTCCCCAGTCGAGTTGGGGGTTTTTGGGTTTGAGGCGTTCTATGGCTTCTTTGTAGGTTATGCGTGGGAAGGGGGTTTTTATGGTTTTGAGTTTTTCGATGTCTGCGCCGAGTTCTTTGAATTCTTTTTCACATTTTGCAGCGACGGTTTGGCAGATGTAGGCCATGAGGCCTTCTTCGAATTTCATGAGGTCGTCCATGTTGGCAAATGCCCATTCGCCTTCCATGTGCCAGTATTCGGTTAGGTGGCGTATGGTACGGCTTTTTTCAGCGCGAAATGAAGGGGCTATGCAGTAGACGTTTTCTAGGGAGTACATCAGAATTTCTAGGTAGAGTTGGCTGCTTTGGGTTAGGTAGAGTTGTTGGTCGAAGTATTTTAGGCCAAACAGTGTGGATCCGCCCTCTACTGCGGCGGAGATGAACATGGGTGGGGAGACTTCGGTGTAGTTTTGTTTGTTAAAGTATTCTCTGGCGGCTTGCATGGTTTCTGCGCGGACTTTCATAACTAGGTTCATTTTGCGGCTTCGGAGCCAGAGGTGGCGCATGTCACGGATGAATTCTTCGCTTTTGTCTTTGCTTATGGGAAAAGTTTCGGCTAATCCGGTGATGGTGAGGTTGTCTGCTCCGAGTTCAAAGCCGCCTGGGGCGCGTGTGTCGGGTTTAACGTTGCCTTCTAGGGTGAGGCTGGATTCGATAGTGAGTTTTTGTGCCTCGGCCCAGCTGGGGTTGTCTTTTTTGATGGTGGATTGAATGACTCCAGTGGAGTCGCGAATTAGTATGAATATGAGTTCTTTACCTTCACGTTTGCGGTAGACCCAACCGCGTATGGTAACTTTTTGATCGGTGTATTTGCCCTCTAAGATTTGATTGATCTTCACCAGTGTCATGCGCATCAACTTTGAGGGTATATCAGATCTTGTAACCTAAATGCCTATCGATTAGTGGTTTTACCTTTGGTGCAATTATAGAGGGCTTATGTGCACTTAGGAACTGTGTAAAAATAATTTGCAATAATATATAAGTGGGTGTGTACCAATTGTGCTTTGTAGAAGGATACAATTAGAT
>JAIRQQ010000077.1 GCA_031256395.1 Nitrososphaerota archaeon | reverse complement strand
CAGTTAATCGGGGGGATATTGAGAATTTTCGCACCATGTTTGCGGGGTTGGGAATTGTTTCTAGGGTTCTCAATGTGCCGTTGTTGTTTATGCACAAAATATGCCGCGGTAACATTGAGCCGCAGGTTTCAACTGAGACCCTCTCAGCATCTGTTGATAGCCAGAAGCCTTAAAGCCAACGTGCCAAGTAATAATTTAGATAGTTTTCGTGTTTTTGCGAGGTATTTTGATGTCATCTAGAAATTCTTCAAGCATAATTATCGCTGGAATATTCTTAGCTATAGGGAGTTTTTTGCTGTTTTTTTCATTTTTATCGGAGATGCAAATACCCGCATTTGTGGGCTTAGGCTTAACCTTTTGGGGTGCTGTGTTTGCTTTGACGCGAAGCGGCAACTATGTGGATAGCCGTCTGCTGGATAGCAGTGCACATGTCACCTATGCCACCATTGATCGCATGGTTAACGAACTAAAATACAATGGACATGGCTACTACATCCCAGCTTATCCCAAAGATGTCGCGTTACCGGATTATCTAAAGAATCTGCGTGAACCCACCGTTTTTATCTCAGATAGCTTTGATGGGAAGCCTTCGCTTGATGAGTTGGCACAGAACAAATTCATATCCACTCAAACCCGAGGCGTCTTTGTAACCTCACCAGGAGCAGGCATCATGACACAAATTGAACAACAACTCCGTGTTGATCTTAGCAAAATCAGTCCAGAAGAACTCGCAGATATCTTGCCCAAATTTCTCACCGAACGGTTGAATTTGGCGAAATCTGCAAGTTTGGTGTTAACAGCGCAGGGAGCCGAATTTATGGCAAACGGCCTCATCTATGAGAGCCTATACAACCCCCAAAGCAGTCCCAAAAGCCGAGTGTTGTTGGGCTGTCCGGTTGTTAGTGCCGTAGCCTCCGCTCTTGCCAAAACAACAGGCAAAACCGTTGCCATCTCAGAACAAAAAAGTTTACCGGGAAACGGCGTTTTTGCAACATATGTTTTTATTGGGAGACAAAAAAATGAACTTCCCCCTAACACTACCCGATATTAGCCTCTGGCTGGCAGTAACAGCAATCATTTTGCTGATTACCTCTGAGCTACTCTACTCCTCCACAGCCTATACATCCAAAATACAACTCGACAGAAACCTATTACGCATGATAGCCATGGGTTGCGGGTTTGGATTTATGCTAACTGTGCTTATGCGCTTTGCAAACCTATAACCCAGCAATAAATTATTTTGTATTACCTTTTGTGTTTGTCGGTTTTCTGTTGCCTTTGGCGGCAACCGACACTCACCTAAGGGTTACTCTAAATTATCTGAGAGGACCTATATCCTTAATAGATAAGCAAACGGATTTTCTAAGAGCAATGGGAGGAGAATAACAGTCTGTTTGCTGTTGGGCACATGGCCCTTGCATATCTTTTAGGCAAAGGCGCCTCAAAAGCACTACACACCAAAATCAACATACCCATACTACTAGTCTTATCCATACTACCCGATATAGACATCCTCTCCGAGTTCTTATTTAATCACCCCATCCATCGAGGCCCCACACACTCAATCATAGTGGCACTGCTGATTTTTCTGCCATTCTTTGTTATCTACCGCAAAAAAGCCATACCATATTTTTTAGGATTGATCTCGCATTCCTTAATCGGCGACTTTATCGCGGGAGGCCAACTCCGACTCCTCTGGCCCCTCTCACAAGCAGAATTTGGCCTACACGAACTAGGCTTCCCCATCATCAAAGTAGGCAGCCAAACAGAGATCCTCTTAGAACTAAGCCTATTTGTTATAGCCACCCTAGTGCTAATTATATCCAAGGACTGGCGCGTCTTCTTCAAAGGCCGCCTATCAAACCTTGTGCTCATAATCCCCATAACCACGGTCCTGCTACCAAGCACAATCGGCTACCCCTTCAACGAATCACTTCTAATAACCGAACCCATACTAGCCCTAGCACACATATTCTACGCAGCACTCTTCAGCATCGCCATACTCACCACACTAAAAACCCTCTATCAACGCTGGTTTGGCAAAAAAGATAACAAAAAACCAGACAACCACACTAACCAACCCACCATTAAAACACCATACCAATTCGAGAAATAGAAAAAACCAGAAACAACAAACAAATTGAACAACTTAAATGGCCCGCCATAAATAGAGTTCAACTAGAAAGGTACTTAAGCGCAGAAAAAGCCTCCATAAATCAAAACAGCAACGGTAAGGGCGATTTTTGAACTGGGCAAAATATAAAACTAAAAAAATCCGCACTGTTAGGTATGCTGTTCAGCTGTTATTTTTTTTCTTAATTTTCTACATGGCAATAATTGGTATCTGGAAAGGCGTATTGATACTTGCAATTTTTGGCATGACAATCTTTTTGGGACGGTTTTTCTGCGGCTGGATATGCCCCTTTGGCCTCTACATGGACACCATCACATGGCTGCGCAATATCTTAAAAATGTCCCATTGGCCGCTACCTCAAAAACTCAACCAAACACTCCACAAAACCCGCTATATAATAGCCGCTATGATTTTTGCAACCGTATTGCTTGGCTTTATTTTAGGTTCAGCTACACTTTTTGATCTGCCAAATTTTATTTGGTTACGACCGCCGTTTGTGCCTTTCACATTTTTCCTTGAACCCCTACAACCACTCATACTACCCTGGAAACCACCCTTTGGAACCCTCTATGAAATCAACGGAACCTACATCACCTACCCCTACGTAGGCGAAATCATGATATACCTACAAAAAAGTAAACTTGCCCTACCCATAGCATATATCTTCACCACAGCTACATTGGCCGCATCATTTAAGATTAGACGTTTTTGGTGCCGTTTCTGCCCTACAGGCATATCACTAAGCAGCGTAAACAGATTCAAACGGTTTCGCGCTTTACCACTTATGAGTTTAAGCAAAGATGGTAAAAAATGTACCAAATGCGGTATATGTAAACGGGTTTGTCCTGTGCAGGTCACCGAAATCTATGAAAATAGAACAGGAAAAATCAGAACTTCGATGTGCATCCTTTGCCTGCGATGTGTTGAAATGTGCCCTCAAAAAAACTGTTTGAGTCTAAAGGTTACAAATATAACCCTTTATAAAAATTGCAAACATTAAGTTAAAAATTCATAATCAACTGTATCAGATTAACTTGGACGGCTTCACATTGGATACTATCAAAAATTGAAAAGCTATTTTGGTAAAGTTTCGGATTTAAACTAAAGAAAGAAGGGAAGGTTATTCCCCTTATTTTTCACTTATGGTCGTTTACGTATTGCAAGTAGTAGGACTACGCCGACAACAATGATTGCAATAATAACGCCGATTATGCTGGGGATAAAGTATAGGTCAGCCATGGATGGAGGTTGTGTTGGTTGTGGTGTTGGTGTTGCTGCTGATTCAGAGGCATAGAAGTAAGTCACTGCGTTGGATGGATAGTAGGACTCTGAGCCTTCAAAGACTGCATAGACCGTGTAAGCACCTGAAATATCTGGAGTCCAGTTGAAAGCAAATGTTCCGCTTGTCTGGCTTGTTGTTGTTCCAATGGTTCGATAGTTTCCGTTAGCATCTAGCACATTTATTGTTATTGGGACACCGGTAACATTGTTTGGTAGTGGTTGTTGTCCATAAACATGGCTCATCCATGCACCTTCGCTTGCATCAGAGACGCATGGTAGACCGTTTGGATAGTTTGCTGCTACTGCATTTTTTTCTGAGCCCGCAGCGATGTCAGTGATTGTTCCGCTGATTGTGATAGGTGTGGAGGTTGTTACGCCAACTTGAGGTGCGCTAACAGTTGTTTTGCTGGGTCCCTTGCCGATACAGTATATTTGAGAATCATATACGTTGACGCCTAAGAGATAACCATCCGCAATAGCTCGTAGATACAGCATTCCATTCATATTCCATAGTTCATCTCCAGTAGTAGCATTGAGGGCGAAGGTTCTTGCTCCTCTAGTTAGGGGTTGCTGGGGCGTTTCAAATCCGTTGCTAGCGTAGATTACTCCGTCGGCAATTATGGGTCCGTAAAAGAAGGGATATGTACCAGTTGTTGTTTCTAGACCGCTGTTTCCGCTGAAGAATTTCCATATTTCTTTTCCTGTTTTTACATCAAAAGCGTGAACGCATCCGTCATAGGATAATGAATACAATTTGCCGTAGGCAATAGTTGGATAGTATGATGTGTAGTCTCCCCAGGGGTAGTCTTGTGGATCACTTACCCATAACAGCTTGCCTGTGTTGATGTCATAGCCGTTCCATTTCATTGAGACGAGGCTAAATTGAGCGAGAACTCCATCACCAATAGCATGCCAATATGTAGGAAAGGTACCATCTAGAGCCAAGATACCTTTTGTGTAGTTGTTATACCATAGTTGTTCACCGGTTGTTAAGTCGTAGCCCATGTCATAGACTATATGCGCAGAACCGCCCACTGAAACTCTTCCAAGAAGCACATTGCCATAAGCACCCAATATTGTAGGGGCTGGAGAACTGGAGATATTCAATGGAGCAAATAGTGATTCGGGCACGGTCAGATTTGGAATTGTCACGTTCCATTGTATGCCTCTATTCCAGTCTCTATTAGTTCCAAGTCCTGCTAGAGATGAATTCCACAGGGCTAGCCAATCTCTGCCAATTACGTAATTGAGTATACTTCCGTCGTCACTGAAAACGGGGCGGGTAAGAGTTGAGGGGTAATTTATATAATTGTACTTTAGGGTTCCATCGAATGGGTCATACACTTGCCATGATCTAGTCCACAAATACGCTTGAACTCCTGCGGTAGTGTAGGAATATTTTTGGGCATTGTACTCTTGACCACAAGTAAGCTGGGTTAAATTGTCGTTTCGCCATAGTTCTTGGCCGGTACGTTGGTCCAAGCAAACAGTACCACCACTGGTCAGGCTATAGTAGAGCTTGCCATTCATGACAATTGGCGGCGAGAAAAGGGAGCTATATGATGGACCACTATAGTAACTGTTAGTTTCTTGTTCTCCTCCGACTAGACCGCCAGTGGTGATTTCCTTAGTCCACATTATATGCGGCGCTCCTGGAGCTTGGCTGTATGGGTTTAGAGCACCAACACTCACACCTGCAGCTGTTGTATAGGTTAAATTATAGGCCGCCATCAACCAATCACCTGAGATAGAAGCCCACAACCGGTTTTGACCATTTATCGGTCTAGTCCAGTAGTCTGCCGGAAGTGGATTATCCTGAAAATAAGGTATCGGTTCTTGTTGCACTTGAAGAGTTATAGTTTGGGATTCACTTGGCAGGTATTGTCCAGGGACGAGTTTTTCTCCGGGATAATTGGATTTGAAGGTATAATTTCCGAGTTTTGTAGGGGTGTAGGCAAATGCATATCCGCCGTTTACATTTGTAGTAAACGGTCCTTTTGTTTCAGTTGTACCATCGGGTGCGGTGATTGTTACTGTAAGACCGTTGAAATACTCATCTGTACGTGTGGAAAGAGGTGAAACCCAAGTATCGACTGTTACTTGTTGGTCTACACCGACAGGATTAGGATTAATAGCAAGGTAAACGTAGGATTTAATAGTTGCATCAGTTTGCGCTTTAAGGTTTGTAATACCCGTTGTAAGTGTTGTTAAAGCTATCATCAAAATCAAAATAAAAGCCAACATACTCTTTTTATTTTTTTTATCAAATTGTTTTATGTACATTTATCCACCTTTTTTTGATTTTAATGTATTTCCTAAAAGGCACCTTTTAAATCTTTAAATTTAGCGCGAAAATTAATAAAATTTACTTCAAAAAATTGTTTAATTTACTGATAATAGACATCATCGAAGTTATAAATAACTGGATGACACCCATTTTTACAGAGAAAGCTCACCTACACTCAATAGCTTGAGACAATATTAAAAAGCTACAAAACTAAACACAAAGAAAGCTAAACAGACGGTCAACAAAAAAATGAAGCTTTCACGTTTTTGATAGATAAAAACCAATTTCCCATAATTTTGCCCGCCTCAACCCCCCTCTGATGGACACGCCCAAGTCTTCACTGCAACTCTACCATTTCACCGCATTATAAAACATCAACCACGTTCCCATAAGTGAAAACAAAAATTTTACACCAATCATCTCCAAGCGTATTGTCGCAAGCTAACTTAACGTTGGAAGATTTACTAATCATGTCACACATTTAAAAAGCCATTCAAGAACTTCTGGCTGAAGAGTAGACAACGTAGGTAAGGGCCAATCATGCGAAGCATGAATCATAGGATCAATAGTAACAATTTCTTTGATTTGCCTAACGCTTGTTATGAACGTATCGATCTCTTTAAAATCCCTAAAACCTATTTCTAAATAAAAATCGTATTCTCCAAATAGTTTAACAAGACCATAAACCTGCGGAATATTAGCCAATATTTCTCCGACCGCTGAAATGCTTGAACCAGGTTTAACTTTAACATAAAAGGCATACCAACCTTTGAGCCCGATTCCGATTGAACTTAGAATAACCGTTGACCCAGAGATTTTTCCTTCTTGCTCAAGCTTCTTAAATCGCCTAAAAACTGTGTCAGTACCTACACCCAACATTTTTCCAATTTTGCTAAACGGTGTTCGAGCATCCTTACAAAGAATTCTAATAATTTCAGCGTCAATTTCATCCAAAGCATTCAACAACCCAGTTCTTTTTCTAGAAGAAGGGCTTCAAATTTATGTTTATACAAACTAATATCTATGCTTATACTAGCTTCCGTTACGTATGGATGCTCTTTTACGGCCTGTTTGATTTTATGCGCCTCTAGCAAATTTTTAGACATAATCAATGTTATAATATTAAACCGTCCAAAAGTAGGCCAAACCGAAATTCTCGAATCCTTTAACGGTAAAGAAGTTATATATTTCATTACTTCTTGGATATTAGGCTCTAGAGATTTTATACCCAGAGTTACAGCATATTTTACGCCAAATTTTTCGGGATCTAGAATTAATGAAGTTCCCAAGATTATACCCTTTTTTCTCATTTTATTGTATCTAACCTGAACAACTGATGCGGGAACACCAAGCGTTTTAGCAATATCAGAGAAGGGGGTTCGAGCATTCTTGTTAAGTATACGAATGATATCGATATCTAAGAGATCCATTTTTAATCATCCATTCTCGATACATTAAGTGAACTTTACATTGAACCAATCAATTGATATTGATTACACTGACAGACGCTTTATAAAAACTTGCCATAGGAAGCTTTTAAATAATTAATAACTATATCTGACTATTTAAAGAATGTCAAATCACATAGCAAACCGCCTAAATAACAAATTAAGAACACGATTACCCAATTTATCAGTTAGTAAAAACTTGAAATTGATATTTTTTTCGTGCTTCGTATTTGCATTCGGAGATGGACTTTTCACCTATTTACTTCCAGTCTACCTTAATCAACTAAACGCTTCTCCAACAGATGTGGGCATGCTTTATGCAGTCTATTATTTGAGCTTAGGAATAACGCCCCTGTTAGGTGGTCTCTTAGCTGATCGCTTTGATAATAAAAAAATCATCATCGCAGGGTCTCTTTTCTGGATACCAGTGCCGCTGGCTTTGGCAATTGCAACCAATTGGACTCAGTTATGGTTACCTATGATCCTATACGGAACCTTCTTTGGAAGTACCTCAATTTGCATATTCATCATAAGATCAACGCCTCAAGAAAAAACTATGCAAGCGTTTGGTTTATGGTCAGCCTCAGTTGCGTTTGGATATGTCTTTTCACCTATGATCGGAGGAGTAATAGCCTCAGCCGTTGGAAAGCAACCGGTCTTTTTGTTGGCAACCTGTTTATACATCGCATCAATACTGCCGCTCATATTTATTAATAAACTACCCAAGACAGAACCCAAAATACAAACAACTTCAACCACCCGCAAATTTAGCGATTTTAAAAAGTTAATAATATTGTGCAGTTTTTTCGCTCTAATAATTTTCGCTATTTCTTTGATTAATCCATTAATTTCTCAATACATGCATGAGTCTTACAATCAAAATATGTTTAACTTGGGAGTTTTTGGAGCTGCAACATCTATCGGGTGGATTTTCTTTTCTTTCACAACAGGAAAAATAGGCGATAAATACTCAAAAATGTCAGCAATGCTATCATCAATAGCAGTTTGCATTCTTTCTTTCATTCTAATTGCAACCATAAACAACTTTTCAGTGCTCTTTCTTGCTTCTTTTCTATCAGGAGCAACAAGATGTATGTTTGGCCTTGTTTGGGCAATAACAGGATCAGCTGCCCCCGAAGGGTATACAGGGCGATGGATTGCCATTAGTCAGGCAAGCATTCACATAGTTAGCTTTGGAGCCCCAGTCATTGGAGGAATTCTATACGAGATTTCCCCATACTTAGCCTTCTTTACGACAATTTTATTATTATCTTCCCTAGCATTGTTGGCGACTTTTAAGAGGCTATAGCTTTGTTTATGAAGCAATCTACCAAACAGTTCGGGCACCACTATAAAAGGAAAGATTGGCAAAAAGCCGAAGAGCTTTGATATAAGTTTGGCGGCTACTCTGCGTATCCATATTTACCCAAAAACATCACCATACAAAACTAAGGTATACTCAACAACCACACCGAAACAGCAACCAAACATTTAGTGAATCGGAGGTAGAGTATAGACTGTTGTTGTTTGGTCACGCCAACATGGGTTAAAAGTTTACATCACCTGTAACAGTTTGTTTTTGAGAATTTTGGTATTGTCTATGGTTAGTGTAGATTCTTTGGTTGTGGGACGACAATGTGTTTTGGTGGTAGATGATGACCCCGTAATCCTGCGGGCATTAGTTGGGGTTTTTGAGAGAAATGGGTTTTTGGCAGATTGGGCAACAAACGCCAGAGAAGCTATTGAAAAATCCAAGTTGCGGCATTATGATGTGGTATTGATTGATTTTCGTCTGCCCGATATGGATGGTATTGAAGTTCTTATCCAAGCAGATTTTAAAAACACTCTAAAGATTATGCTCACGGGGTTTCCTTCACTTGTAACGGGAATTCAAGCGGAGGAGTATGGGGTAGAAGCTTATCTGCGTAAACCAATACATCCCGAAGAACTGCTAAAACTAGTTAGAGCAAAACTAGCGCCCCAAGATAACCACGCTATTTTTTAGAATTTGAGCAAGGGACATTTGTGTTTGGGCGTTTGCTTGTGGGTTTTTTCAATAAATTTAATTACCGTAGTTCGCTACATCTTAGTAAATCTCTGAGCGTTGGCAGATGAAGGATTCGCTAAAGAAGCTGTTTTCCAAACGTGCACTCACCCTAGTTTTTGTAGCTCTGCTTGTTCTCTCCATCCTTAATACTTATTTGATTTTGGATGGTACCAGCAGTTCGATGAGGACCACGGTTGTGAATTATGATTTTGTGCTCTCCCAAGAGGGTTCAACGCTTAATTTGAAAAATATGCATACGGGGTATGTGGTTCAGCCCCGAAGCACTCAGGAAGCACTCAACAGAGCTCTAAGTGATGGTAACTCGGTCTACATAAATCAAGGAAGCTATACGTTGGGCGGGGATGTAAAGGTTATAGATAAACTAAATGCTCGAATCATAAGTGATGGAGCAACTCTTGAGTGTAATGGGTATAAAATTATCATTTATGGTGCTAATTATACGGTTTCGCAGTATGCGTTAATTTCGGGTTTAACGCTTATTGGTGGAACCATACATGTTGAGAACTCGTTTGCCACCACCATAACTAACACAAAACTCATCAATACTACCACAGGTATTGAATTTTTAAATTCTAACACTTGGAGTGAGTATAATAAGATTGAGGGTTGTCAATTTATCAACAATACTGAGAGCATTGTTTTTCGTACCCCAAGAAACACGCAAACCGATAATATCTTTGGGAGTGTTTCGGGTTCTTATGGTAGCTCTGTAATTGAGCGTTGTTATTTTAATCTTAAAGATCATGAGGTAGGCATTAAAGTTGAGCCCTATGCGGAATTTTCGGAGAGCCGGATGCAAAATATTCGTTTTTGGATGGGTGAGAATGGCCAGCACCTTAACCAAACGGCTTTGAAATTGGAGGGCTCCATGGCTCAGACTCTGTTCATAGGGGTTGTGTTTGAATCCTTTGCAGACAAGCCGCTTGATATGTTTGCTATTGATGTGGGCAAATATTGTGATGCTTTGCCTGATTTTAGAGACGGGGTTAGTTTCTTGGGTAGCTGGACTGAGAGGATACATAATCCCTTTAACATTAAACTTAGAGCAGGCATTGAAGCAACAGTTAAACAAGAAGCAGTCATTCCAGTTGGGACCAGTGGTGAGTATGGAGAAACTCAAACGCTCAAGTGGTTTTCGCTGACAAGTTCGAGTTTTAAACCTAAAATTGATGTCACCGGAACTCTCCAGCCAAACGAGATCATAACGGTTAGAGTGCGCATTGAATATGTTGATAATTCTGTGTCTACAAGTGCCATTCGTAGCTTTAGTGCGAGTGGTTCAGCTTTGCTTAGTGATAATGATATGATGCAACTCTTTTCATCTCAGAGTGTAATTTGGGCGATTCTTGTGGATGCCAAAACAAACACTGCAACCACAAATGCAAAAGTTACAATCAGCAATTAGCTCAAGATAAGAATCGGGTGTTAGGCGGATTCTAAAAATAAATTAAGTTAAGGGAAAGAAAGGATTAGGGGTTGTTGGTTAGTTCGCATTGTTGGAGGAGTTTTTGCCAGCGGGCATCGGTTGCTTGTTGGATTTGGTCGACTATGTGGGTGTTTTGGGGTTTGAAGAGGTGGCGGAATCGGCCTTGGCCTTCGAGGTAGTCTTTTACGGGTTTCTTTTTCTGGGGTGCTAGGGATATTACTTTGCTTGGGGTTGAGAGTTGGCGTTTGCCGTTTACTGCTTCCCAGATTGGAAATACGCATGATTCGACGGAGAGTTTAGAGTATTCCATGGTTTTGGCGGGTTCGCTTCGCCAGCCGCGTGGGCAGGGGGCAAATACGTGTAGGAATGCGGGGCCTTCTACTTCGAGTCCTTTGCGGACTTTGGTGACGAGGTCTTTCCAGTAGTAGGGTGTTGCGGTGGCGACATATTCTAGGTCGTGGGCTAGCATGATCTCGGTTATGGGTTTTTTCTTTTCTAGTTTTCCTGGGATGGCGGTGCCGGCTGGGGAGGTGGTGGTGGATGCGCCGATGGGTGTTGAGCTGCTGCGTTGGATGCCGGTGTTCATGTAGCCTTCGTTGTCATAGAGTATGAATAGGAAGTCGTGGCCGCGTTCGACTGCGCCGGAGAGTGCTTGGAGTCCTATGTCGTAGGTTCCGCCGTCGCCTGCTAAGGCGATGACGTCGACGTGTTCGTTTTTGATTTTGCCTTTTTTGCGCATGATTTTTAGGGCCGCTTCGATGCCTGAGGCGTTAGCGGCTGCGTTTTCAAAGGCTGTGTGTAGCCAAGGAATGGACCAGGAGGTGTAGGGGTAGATGGATCCTACGATTTCCATGCATCCGGTGGCTTGGGTGACTATGGTTGGTCCGCGGGTGGCTTTCATGATTAGGCGCAACACTGTTGCGGGTCCGCAGCCAGCGCATGCGCGGTGGCCGGAGAGGAATAAGTCGGGTTTTGCGACGAGGTCTTTGGCGGTAAATTTCCACTCTGCTGGTGTTGTTTGTGGTGTTGTTTGTGGTGTTGACATTTGTTTTTTTCTCCTATTAGTCTCTTAGTCCGAAATATGTTACTGTTTTTTGTGTTTGGCCGGTTTTGGCTATTTGGCTGAGATCGTCGTAGATTTTGCGGAAGTTTTGGGGGCTGCTGTCTCTGCCGCCTAGGCCAAAGATGTAGTTGACTATGATGGGGCGTTGTTTTTGGTCGTAGAGGGCGTTTCTGATTTCGGTAAATAGTGTGGATCCTAATCCGCCGGGGCTCATGCTTTTGTCTAGTACTGCGACGGCTTTGATATTTTGTAGGGTGGTTTGGATTTCTTGTGCTGGGAAGGGTCTAAAGGTTCTTATGCGCAGAATGCCGGCTTTGATGCCTTCATTTCGGAGTTGGTCGACGATTTCTTTTAGGGTGCCTGCGGTTGATCCGATTACGGTTATGGCGATTTCGGCGTCGTCGAGTTTGTATGTGTCGATGAGGCCGTTTCCATAGGTTCGGCCGCTGAGTTGAGCGTAGTCATTGTGTACGGTTTGGATTTTTTTGTAGGCGTTTTTCATGGCTTCTTCTTGTTGGCGTTTGAATTCGTAGTAATAGTTTTGAAGTGCGATGGGGCCCATGGTCATGGGGTT
>JAIRQQ010000066.1 GCA_031256395.1 Nitrososphaerota archaeon | reverse complement strand
AGTTCGTTTAATAATTTGGGATCATACGCATTAATATCAGTCAACATGGGCCTCACCAAACCCCTACAATACCGTATGTCTCATCAGTCTACTTTACTTTTACTGTGAGCGCTGTAGTGCTAAAAGACACCATAAAAAAAGCCATGGCGCATAGGGGGTTAGCACTTGTTGAGATATTGCAACCCTGCCCAGTCTACAATAACATCAACACCAAGGAATGGTATGCAGGCGAAGATCGAAGAGACGCACAAGGCAAAGCACAGAGTCGACTCTACAAACTTCAAGACAGCGGTTTTGATCCGGTTGTTCATGATGAAAACGAAGTTTTTAAAAAGAAGTTGGCAGGCATTGAGAAAGCGTATGAGTGGGACGATCGCATACCTATCGGAGTCTTCTATCAAAATTCACTTGAGCCTACATTTGAGGACCGATTTAGGGACCGCATACCCTTTTATTTGGAGAATCCACCAGCAAAACAGTTACTAAAAAATACAGAGGGCACCTCAACGGTGAATTTGGATGAATTTGTAGCAGATTTGAAGACAACACCGGAGTAACTATGACATAGACTGGGACACTTTGATCCACAACCCACTATGTATCTCAAGGGTGCATGTAGTGTCTTTGGATGCTATAACTCTGTTGCTATGTTTCTGTTTGTATATCCGGTCATAATTGGTGTTGTAGGTTTATTTTTGTTTATGCGGTTCCGAAGCAAAAACGTTAATGATATCAATCACAGTCAACTAATCGCCCTTGCTTAATCACATTTCCAATGCAATCCATAGAAACGCCAGTTCGGATGTCTAGTCCACCTCCCTCAAAGGTGTTGTTGATAAAACTGTTATTATTTGAAGAAGCAAAAATATGACCCTTATCACAAAAAAGCACATTCTTCACCACAACACCCCCACAACCAGGCTGAGACGGACCGTTAGAATTTCTGTTCAAATCTACTCCGCTTCCTTTGCCCTTAATTGCATATCCGGCGCCATCAAGGGTAATATCGTCTTTTTCAACTACTATGATACCAAAAATATCCCGTGTAAAAGTATAAACATCATCTTTTCGCTCAATTCGATCTGTGCCTACAACATGTCCCTTAGAGGTAATGGTTACAGTGGAGTCTGCTTGAGCGTTTACCAAACCAACAAACTGACTTGCAAGCACTGTTGAACAAAGCAAAATGGAAATTAGCAAAAATACGTCTGCTTTCTTAAGGGGTTTAAATTGTTGTTTAACTTGATTGAAATTCAATGAACAGTGATAAAAAATGGTTGGTTCTGAGTTATGGATCCGCATTTTTTATCCGCACTTCAATTGGTTATTTGTGTGCTGTCTTATGTTTTTTTCGCAAGCAGTTGTTGGTTGCGTAAGCTTTAACCTGTGTTGATATTTGTCTAATTAGGGATGATTTGGTGATTTGGGGTTGTTTTCGGGTGTATTATATGTTGGGATTTTTGTGTATTTTTCACGGTTTTGGGTGTTGGGGTCGGGGTGGATTTGAGTGTTTAATGTGTAAAATTGTTATATATGCGCTAACGGTAGTGTAGTATGTAAGGTCAGTAACACTACATACAAAAATAGGAAGAACAAATAAAAAATGAGATGCCCCTACTGCAACTCGGAAAATTCAAAAACTCTCGAAACACGAGACTCTGCAGAAAACACCACCCGCAGACGTAAAGAATGCATCACCTGTGGTAAACGCTACACCACCTACGAATACCTCGAAACCGTCGAAATCATGGTTCGTAAAAAAAACGGTGAACTGCAACGCTTTGATGTTAACAAAATAATCCGAGGGCTCCAAAAAGCCTTCGAAAAACGCCCCGTCACCATGGCACAAATAAACGAGTTAGCAGACCACGTCCGTCAAGACTTAATGCTAAAAGGCGCCCAAGAAGTCGCATCTGAGGAAATCGGCGACTTGATTATGCAGTACATAAAAAAAGTCGACCGGATTGCCTACATCCGGTTTGCTTCAGTTTACAAACAATTTGAAGAACCTGAAGATTTCAGGCGAGTAATCTCGGAAGTGAAGAAAAAATGAAATTCGTATTAAAACGTGACAGTAAATTAGAACCATTCGATCAAGAACGCATCACCCAAGCCATCTATAAAGCTGTAAAAGCAGTAGGCGGCAAAGACAAAGAACAAGTTAAAAGAATCAGCGACGAAGTCGTAGCGGAACTCAACCGAATCTACGGGGAGGATGGCGTTCCAACCGTTGAGGAAGTCCAAGATCTTGTCGAAAAACGCCTCATCGAAAACGGACACGCCTCCACCGCCAAAGCCTATATCCTATATCGCAAACAACACAACGACATGCGCGAACTCGCCTCGCTGCTAAGCTCCTCAGACTTAGTAGACCAATACCTCGAAGTCGAGGACTGGCGAGTCAAAGAGAATAGCAACATGAGCTACTCACTCCAAGGCCTAAACAACTACCTCTCCTCAGCCGTCATAGCCAAATACTGGATAGCCCGCATCTACCCCGAGAGCATCGCCGCATCACACTTCTCAGGAGACATCCACATCCACGACCTAGGCGTCCTAGGACCCTACTGCGTCGGATGGGACATAAACGACCTTTTGCTCTCAGGCTTTGGCGGAGTCCACGGCAAAATCGAGAGCAAACCCGCCAAACACTTCCGCACCGCACTAGGACAAATCGTCAACTTTTTCTACACCCTCCAAGGAGAAGCCGCAGGCGCACAAGCATTTAGCAACTTTGACACCTACCTAGCACCCTTCATACGATACGACAACCTAACCCAAAAAGACGTCGACCAAGCACTCCAAGAATTCTTCTTCAACATGAACGTCCCCACCCGAGTCGGCTTCCAAGCACCCTTCACAAACCTCACCCTAGACCTAACCGTACCCGACTTTATGAAAAACGAAGCCGTCATCCACAACGGCAAAGTCACAACCGACACCTACGGAGACTTCTCTAAAGAAGTAGAAATGCTAAACCTAGCCTTTGCAGAAGGCATGAAACAAGGCGACGCAAAAGGCCGAGTCTTCACCTTCCCCATCCCCACCTACAACATCACCAAAGACTTCGACTGGGACTCACCCACCGCACAAGCCATCTTTGAAGTCACAGCCAAATACGGCGTCCCCAACTTTAGCAACTTTGTAAACAGCGACATGAACCCCGAAGACGTCAGAAGCATGTGCTGCCGACTCCGCATCGACAACCGAGAACTCCGCAAACGCGGCGGAGGCTTCTTTGGAGCCAACCCACTAACAGGCAGCATCGGCGTAGTCACCCTAAACATCCCACGCATAGGTTACCTCTCCAAAAACGAAGACGAATTCTTCGAAAAACTAGACACCCTAATGGAAACCGCCAAAGCCAGCCTCGAACTCAAACGCAAAGTCCTTGAAGCCTTCACCGACAACGGCCTCTACCCCTACTCCAAACGCTACCTCCGACACGTCAAAGCAGGATTTGACAAATACTGGAAAAACCACTTCTCAACAATCGGCATCGTAGGCATAAACGAAGCCCTCATAAACCTCCTAGGACAAAACATCGCCACAAAAGACGGCCAAGCATTCGCAGTTAAAATCCTAAGTTACATGCGCAAACAAATAGCAGATTACCAAGAAGAAACAGGCAACATCTACAACCTCGAAGCCACCCCCGCAGAAGGCACCGCCTATCGCCTAGCCCGCCTCGACAGAAAACGCTACCGAGACATTATCTTTGCCAACCAAAAACACATAACTGCAGAACACGCTGAACCCTTCTACACCAACTCCTCACAACTACCCGTAGACTTTGCTGGAGATCTCTTTGAAGCACTCGAACACCAAGAAACACTCCAAACACTCTACACTGGCGGCACAAACTTCCACATCTTCATAGGAGAACGCCTACCCACGTGGAAATCAGCCGCAGAATTAGTTAAAAAAGTCAGCTGGAACACAAAACTACCCTACTTCACCCTAACACCAACCTTTAGCATCTGCCCAAGCCATGGCTATACCACCGGTGAGCACAAAACCTGTCTGGTCTGTGGAGCAAAAAATGAAGTCTACAGCCGCGTTGTAGGATATCTCCGTCCAGTCGACCAATGGAATGATGGTAAACAAGCTGAATTTGCCATACGCAAAACCTTTGACCGCTCAACAGTGGTGGCATCAGCTCCCCTAACATCTTAGGTGACCAACCAAGTGAAGTTTAGCGGATTACAAAAAACCAGCTTACTGGATTACCCCGATAAGGTAGCATCAGTACTGTTTACACCAGGGTGCAACCTGCGTTGTCCCTTCTGTCACAACCACAAAATTGCCCTCGACCCTCAACCACCATTTCTCCAAGAAGGCGCCGCACTATCAATACTTGATAGCCGCAAAAAACATGTTGATGCAGTTGTTATAAGCGGAGGCGAACCCTGCATGCATCGAGAACTCCCCAAATTCCTTGCTAAACTCAAAGAACACGGATTCTCAGTCAAACTAGATACCAACGGCTTTTTCCCTGACGTACTCGAAGAATGTCTGGAACATGTGGACTATGTGGCAATGGATGTGAAAACCTGCCAAGAAAAGTATTGGCTACTGGGCGCCTCTGACACAAAGAACCTGATGCACTCCATAGAGATACTCAAAATGGGCAAAGTTCCCTACGAGTTTCGCACAACCGTCATACCTGAACTCTTAACAGAACAAGATGCACAGGCAATCGGGGAAATGATAAAAGGCACCAAAATCTATGCCCTTCAACAATTTATAGCCGAAGATACCATGGACAAACGCTACCAAACAATCAAACCCTATGCACCCGAAAAAATTGAAGAACTCGCCAAAATAATCAAACCCTACACAGAAAAAATCATCCTAAGAATCTAACCTCTTTTCCCTATCTGTCTCTTTCTTTTCTAGTTTTGTTCTCTACAGCCCAACTAAGAATACCCTCAATCAACACGTCGATAGTTATTATGTGGCAATAGCTTTTTTAGGTCTTATTTATCCTATTTTTGCAGTGTAGACGTATGGAAGAAGCAACTATTTGGGTTCCTGCCGATGGGGACACCTTTGTCACCCAAGACGGATTTATCATGAACACGTTTGGCTATGAGCATCCAAGCGATAGAGTCTTTGCATTTCTCAAATACATCCCCGCTAAATACAGAGAGCTCTTCAATGTTGAGATGCTTCAACGCACATGGAAATTTGGTTCAAATCCTTTGACCAGTCAGTTGTTCCGTGCAGAGAAGCTCTACACCGCTAAAAATTATCAAACCTTTATAGGTGCGTTTCGAGGAAATTTCGCGAATTATTTGTTTTTTGATCAAACACGAGGTAAGGAACTTATAACGGCACCTTTGGATAGAATCGAGCAAGTGTTTGTGCCCAAAGATCGACTGGTCTGGCTACAGAACCTCAAAAACCCTGACAGCCTCCAAGCTCATGCTATAAAACTTATTGATCTGGTCCATAAAGAGTCAGGTGTGCCCTACTCGGATTTAGGCATTCATGGCTCCATCGCGTTGGATATGCATGCACCTGAGAGTGACATTGATTTTGTGGTTTATGGTTCAGAGAATTTCCGTCAAGTGGAGCAAACATTACAAACACTGGTTAATCAGGGTACCTTGTCCTATATTGCGGGTAATCGTATTGAAGCCGCACGAAGATTTGTTGGTAAGCATGAGGGTAAAATCTGGATGTACAATGCTACCAAAAAAACAGAGGAAATAAAGAGCAAATACGGTGACTATACCTACACAGCATTGGCACCAATACGGTTCACCGCAACTGTTTGTGATGATACCGAAACAATGTATCGCCCAGCAGTCTATAAAATCAGCCAATACAAACCGCAAGATGCCCAATCAGAAGTGGACATAGATAAAATTCCGCTACAGGTCACCTCCAACATTGGCTGCTATCGAAACGTCGCTCGAATCGGACAGCAAATCAAAGTTGCAGGCACCCTTGAGAGAGTCCAATCCAACCGTGACGGTGCAGTTTTCTATCAAGTTGTTGTAGGAACAGCTACCTCAGAAGAAGAATACATATGGCCGATCTAAAACTGCGAGATCGCGACGCCATCCAAACCGCGGAAGGCATCATTTTCCGCGTGTTTGGCTACAACCATCCCCAAACCAGCTATATCTGTGATGCAGAATATGCCAACTCGAAAATCTTTAACTCCACTGATCCCCGAGCACCACGAGAGGGCAAAAATGAGCTGTTTTATAAATTCTACAACGACGAAGGCCTAAAACTCATCACCAAAAAATATCCCCAATACCTAATTAATCAAGAAATGCTTGGACTAAAAATCGCGGGGGTCCCAGAGAACTTTATTGAAACAGTACGCCAACCCCAACCTCGACTACAAGAACTACTAAAAAAAGGCCCCACCGATCAGCTATTGGCGGCAATGGAGCGAGTACTTGAGATTGTCTCAAACAAATCCGGAGTCTCCAAGCTAAGCTTTGGCGTATTTGGTTCGATGCTACATGATTTCCATCATCCAAAATATTCCGATATTGACTTTACAATTTATGGCAAAGCACAAAACCAAAAAATAGTACAAACAATGACACAACTCTACGCGGATCCCAGCTCAGGACTCAGCAATGAATTTGCATTAAAAGAGGTCATGACGGGTAAACGATGGTTATTTAGAGACTTTACCATACCAGACTTTGTTTGGCACCAGCGTCGCAAGATGATTTATGGTTTCTATGATGATCGAGCCCATAGCGGCAGAATCATCAAAGCAGAATTTGAGCCTGTAAAAGCTTGGGAAGAAATCAGAAACGAATACGACCCAAATACACAGATCACTCAAAGAGGCTGGGTGAGACTCAAAGCCCGCGTGACAGCGGATGATGAAGCACCCTTTATTCCATCGATTTATGGCATTGAACCCCTTGAGGTTCTAAGTGGACCAAAAGAAGCCATAGAAGCCATTCGTATATTTAGCTACATGGAAGAGTTCCGCCAACAGGTACAGAGGGATGAAACAATCATAGTAGAGGGCAATCTTGAAGAGGCCGCCTCCTCAAAGGGCAAATATTTGCAGGTTACACTAACTTATTGTCCCCGCTACTATGAGCAGGTACTAAGAGTCCTGCATGATGATTAACCCAAAAGTATCATGTAGTCTTGGGGTTTATTTCCTAAAATCAGGCGGTAATGTTCTTTGCCGCTTTTTTTGTTAATTACCCGCTCAATTTTTCCCTGAGCCTCAATTTTCTCGCCTAGCTCGGCTTGCATACAGAATCGACCACGAAAAGAAACTACTTCCTCGATTAGCGCGAGCTGAGAACCCTCAAGAACTCTGACATTGCCAAGTTTGTAGCTACAAGGAGTGTAGAGGTCATCGTGAGCGTCAGTTATGGTGGAACAAATTTTACTGTATCCACTGTTTTGATAACAAA